>NZ_JBEPYQ010000010.1:0-100380 GCF_041641335.1 Cohnella sp.
TTGATCTTGGCGCCGTTGCCCTTGACTCGCGTCATGTTGACCAGCAGCGTGCCGTTGCCCATGCCTCCCCAATACAGGTGACGGCCTTGCGGCAGGTCTTCGATCGATTCGTACCGGTATCCGTCCTCCGGCAAATATTGGCGCACGGGCTTGCCGGTATCCTGCATCATGAACATCAGCGTCATCGGCTGGGTCAATCCGTCTTCGTCGCGTCCCGAACGGGTCGGCACGCCGGCGTCGGAGGCGACTCTGGCATCGCCCGTGCAGTCGATCACGACGCGTCCTTCGAAAGCCCACAGCCCCTCCCTCGTATTGGCGATGACGCCGGCGACCCGGTTATCCCGCATGATCGCTGCCACGAAGCTGGTATGGTAATACACTTCGACGCCTTCCTTCTCCAGCTTTTGATTCAAATAATGTCGCAGCTCGAAGGGTGAATATTGCGGCCAGATCGACTCGTGATGCGAGTCCGGCAGCGCCGCCGGCAGAAATTCCGCAATGATTTCCCGATAAATGCCCGTTACGTTGCCCACGCCCATAAAGACGCTTACGTTGCCCAGAGTGCCCATTCCGCCCAATTGTCCGGAGTGCTCGAGCAGAATCGTCTTCCGCCCGCACCGGGCCGCGCAGATCGCCGCCGCCGTTCCCGCGGGCCCGCCTCCGACCACAATCACATCGGCATTGTCATATACGGGGATTGTGCGGTCGAGTCTGATTTCACGATTGCTCATTTGCGATCTCTCCCATCCAGTCGAATAGATCCTTCATGCTTCAATTGTAGGGAAAGTGAAACCTGTTATATAGTTTCATTTTTGTTACACTTATAGGTGCACGCATGAGGAGGAGCGGACATGCCGAGGAAAAAAACAGTGACCCTGCAAACGATCGCCGACAAGCTGGGCTTGACGGTCCATACGGTATCCAAGGCTCTGCGAGGCTTGCCCGGCATGTCCGAGCCTACGCGGAAGGCGGTGGCCGATCTCGCCCGCGAGCTGGGCTACCGAACGAAGGAGCAGGAGGCCGGCATCGCGGCCGAACGCATTCCGTGGGCGAACGCGAAGCCCCGGCGATTCGCAATGCTGATCGTCGGCGACTCCGCCTTCCATCGGATGCAGCTGGAGGGTGTGCGCATCCGCTTGAACGAGCTCGGGCATTCGCTGTACCCTTTGCTCGTGCCGTCGGCGATGACGAGGCCGGCCGAGCTCGAGGATTGGCTGGACAAGAACGGGCTGAGCTTCGCGGACGGGTTGTTCCTCACCGCGGCGATTCCGGAATGGATGGAGACGATGCTGCTGCGGCTGCGGATGCCCAGGGTGCTCGTCAATTATCCGCCGGACGTGGCCGAGGTGGACAGCGTGATTTGGGACGTGGAATATGCGATTCACAGGTCGATGGAGGAGCTGTATCGCGCCGGCCATCGGCGGATTTTGTATATAGGGGAAGCGGGACCGTTAAGAGGCTTCCGTTTGAGGTGGCAGGCGTTCGTCGCCGCGGCGGGCCGGCTCGGTTTGGAAGGGCTGGCCGATCCCGGCGAACACCTGACGGACGGTTTCGCCGACCGCGCCGCGTGGATGGAGAAGTTGTGCGACAAGCTTGGCTCGGGGGCGTGGACCGCCGCGATCGCCGCCATTCCGGGCGTGGCCGAATGGACGTATGTCGCGGCGGGATTTCTGAAGCTGGACATTCCGGGAGATATCTCCCTCGTCGGCATGGAGAACGAGGGGCATCCCCGGTATGCCGACATGTCGCGTCCTCTTCTGCTCGTCCGGGAGGCGGGGGAACGTGCCGCGGAGCTGATGCTGAGAAGGATCGCCAACCCGCTGCTGCCGTTCGAGCAAGTGAGACTGAGGGGCTCGTTTCATCACGGGGAAACGATTCGCGAATGCCGCCGATCTTAAAAAAAGGCAAGCCCGCTTAAATCAAGCGCTCTATCCGCCTTCGTTCATCCTGTATACTTCAGGCATACCACGAAGTCGGAGGTGATTACGATTGAAATCCAGCACGTTGGAACACCGGCTTAACGTCGGCCGGCCCGCCGTTAATAGAAGAGGGCTGCTGTCGCATTACGCCAAGTATAGAGTGTTGTATTTGCTTTCCATTCCGGGCATCTCTTATTTTCTGATTTTCCGCTACATCCCGCTCGGGGGCTCGATGATCGCTTTTCAGGATTACGACGTCTTCGCCGGCGTCTGGAACAGCGAATGGGTAGGCTTCGACCAGTTCCGGAGAATGTTCGCGTACGCCGATTTCGCGCGGATACTGAACAACACGGTCGCGATCGGCTTCTACAGCATCGTCTTTGCTTTTCCGATCCCGATCGTTCTCGCCCTGATGATGAACGAGCTGCGCCACGAAATGTACAAGCGGATCGTGCAGACCGCGATCTACTTGCCGCACTTTCTGTCCTGGGTGGTCGTGGCGGGAATCGTCATCGGCCTTCTCTCGCCGACGAACGGAATCGTCAATGTCGTCCTCGAGAAGCTCGGCTACGATTCCGTCTATTTTATGGGCGAAGAATCGTTCGTGCGGACCATTATCGTCAGTTCCGGCATTTGGCGGGACGCGGGCTGGAGCACGATCATCTATTTGGCGGCGATGGCGGGAATCAATCCCGATCTGTACGAAGCCGCGGAGATGGACGGCGCCAGCCGATGGAGACAGACGCTCTCGATTACGATCCCTTCGATATTGCCTACGATCATGATCCTGTTCCTGCTTCAGATCGGCAATTTCCTCGACCTCGGCTTCGAGCGGGTGTTCGTTTTCCTCAATCCGCTGAACAGCGGACGGGGAGACATTCTCGACACGTATATTTACCGGGTCGGCTTGGAGCAGCTGGAATACAGCTACACGACCGCCATCGGCATGTTCAAGTCCGTCATCGGCCTGATCCTGATCGTGACGGCCAACTATTTCAGCAAGAGAGCTACCGGATCGGGGCTCTATTAGGAAGGAGATGGGGAGTTGTCCCGAATCAAACGCCAAAGCCGCTTAGCCGGGCTGATCCCGATGATTCTGTTCGGCATTAGTCTTGCAATGCTCCTGCCGATCTTTAATATCGTAGCCCAGTCGTTCAGCAGTTCCGCTGCGATAGCGGATCACAAAGTCTATCTATGGCCGGCGGATTTCACGTTGGACAATTACGAGGCGGTGCTGAAGCAGGCGTCCATCTGGAAAGCGTTCGGCATTAGCGTATGGATTACGGCGCTCGGCACGGCGATCGCCATCTTCATGACCGCCAGTCTCGCTTACCCGCTGTCGAGAACGGAATACCGGGAGAGAAAAGGCGTGCTCGTGCTGGTGCTGGTCACGATGATTTTCCATGCGCCGCTCATTCCGAACTACATGCTGATCCGGTCCCTTGGGCTGCTGGACACCTTGTGGGCTTTAATGCTTCCCGGCGCGATCAGCGCGTTTAATCTGTTCGTCATGCGCTCCTTCTTTCTCGCCATCCCCAACGAGCTGATCGAATCTTCGAGAATCGACGGAGCCGGCGAACTGCGCACTTTGCGGAGCATCATCATCCCGCTCTCGAAGCCGGCCATGGCGACGATGACGATCATCTATTCGGTAGCTTTGTGGAACAACTATTCGAACGCCCTTTACTATTTGAGCGACCGCGCCTTGTATCCCTTGCAGGTGAAGCTCCGGGAGTTCGTCATCACGGATTCGTCGGACCTGGCCACGAGCGCGGGGGATATCGCGAACCTGTCTCCGGAAGGACTGAAGATGGCCGTAATCGTCATAGCTACGGTTCCGATCATGATCGTGTATCCTTTTTTGCAGAAGCATTTCGTCAAGGGCATGCTGATCGGCTCGATCAAATCGTGACGACTTGCCATCCGGAACGCTTGTATAATAAAGATCAACTCAGCTTAAAAAAAACAATGTCGCAGCTTCATGCGAGGGGTTAAGATCAGATCGAACGATAGACTTGACATGAACAGGGGATGAATCTATGAAAGGTTGGAAGAAGACGGGCATAATCGGCATGATGGCGGTCACGGTATTGGCTGGCTGCTCCGGCGGGGGCACGCCGGAGGCTTCTAAGCCCGCGGAAGGAACGCAGACGTCACCGGCGGCGAGCGAGCCCTCGGCCGGCGGCAAACCGGTGAAAATCACCGTCGCCATGAGTGACGCGCTGAACAAGTACGCGCTTGCCAGCAGCAACATCAGCGCAAGCAAATGGGTTAAGAAGCTGGGCGAGCTGACGAACACCGAGCTTGATATTCGCTTGCTTCCGCATGCCGATATCAAATCCAAAATCGCGCTGATGTTCGCCAGCAAAGATATTCCCGACGTCGTCCATACCATTCAAGGCATGTATCCGGTCGGCACGGACATGATCGGAGCCGTCAAGGGAGGCAAATTCCTGGCACTGGACGACCTGCTCGCGGAACATGGCCAGGACATTTTGAAAGCGGTTCCCGAGGAGGCGTGGGACGAGGTTCGCTACAATGGCAAAATTTACGCCATTCCGGAATACTTGTCGGTTCAATCCCGGCGCGCGACGTTCATCCGCAAAGACCTTCTGGACGCAACGGGGCTGCCGGTTCCGCAGACGGTCGACGATTTCCTGAACGTTCTGAGGGCGCTCAAGAAGAACGGCGTGCAGCAGCCGTACGCGTTCCGTGAAAAATTCGCCTTTTCCGACGTGATTTTCGGCGCGTACGACGTTCTGCCTTACAGCACGATGTACGAGAAAATCGACGATCAGATCGTGCCGAAGTTTTTCAAGGTCGAAGCGATGCAAAAAGCGCTGCAGGTCTACAAAACGATGTACGACGAAGGCCTGATCGCCAAGGATTTCGCCAACGTGGACGGAAACCGCTGGACGAACGACATCAATACCGGCAAGTCGGCCGTGTGGAACCATAACGGCAACCTGATGGCGAACTGGGTGAACTCGACGAAGGCGGCCAGCCCGGACGCGGTCGTATCGATCATCCCTTCTCCCGTCGGCGACGACGGCCAAGGCGGCATGACCAAGTTCACCTACACCGGCGGATTGACCTATATCAACAGCGAGGTCGGAGCGGAAAAGGCGGCGGCCATCATGAAATTCCTCAACTTCCAGATCACCGAGGCGGGCGACCGGTTCTTCAATTTCGGAATCGAAGGCGACACGTACACGGTGCAGGACGGCAAGGTGAGCTACAAGCATCCGGAAACGCCGGAGGAGACCTACGAAGAGTCGTTCCGCTCCTCGATCTTCCGGTTCGTCGAAGACCAGGCGCTTAACCGCACATTGCTGAGCACGAGCGAAACGGGCAGAACGGTCATCGAGCAGTTCGATTCCATCGTAACCAAGGAAGGCCGCGAAGGCATCTCGTTCCTTCCGGAGCTTGAGGCGAGCGCCAAGCATCCCGATGTGGGCATGAAATTTTCCGACATGCCGCCTCTCATTCTCGACCACATGCTGAAAATGATTTACGGCAAGGAGCCGATTTCCGATTGGCCTAAAGTGATAGAAGAATGGAAGGCCAAGGGCGGAAATGATATCATCAAAGAAGCAACCGACCGTTACAATGCGAAGGACGGCGTCAAAATCGCCAATTAATCGCGGTCCGGCGATTCGTCGCGAAGAGCATTTGTCCCTATGCGGATAAATGTTCTTTGTCATCAGAGGGGGACGGCATATGAAGCATATACTGATTGCGGATGACGAGCCGTTGATCTTGAAGGGTCTTGTTGCGATACTGAAGCAGCATCCTTATCCTTTCGGCTCTATCCGTACGGCGACCAACGGCGAGAAGGCGCTCCAGATGATCGGCGAATCGATCCCGCATTTGTTGTTTACCGATATCCGGATGCCGAGGATGGACGGTCTGGAGCTGTGCAGGGCCGTTCACGAGAAATATCCGACCGTCGAGAAAGTGATCATTTCCGGTTACGGGGATTTCGAATACGCGCAAGCCTGTATTTCGTACGGAGTAAAGGAGTATCTTCTGAAGCCCTTCACGCCTTCCAAGATTCACGCGCTGCTCCAAAAAATGTTGTCCCGGGGCGAAGTGGCGTTCTCGATCTCGCGGTACGAAGAATTCGTGGAGCAGATCGTCGACGGAATCTGGGCGCTGGACGACCTGGCCGCCCAGGAAAGTCTCGAACGGTGGGAATCCTATTGCAAGACCGCGTCGGCATCGGATGCCGATTACGTTCGCATGCTGAGCGACGGGCTTCCGATGGTCCATAAACGTTTGACCGTTCGGGGATTTCGCCCGAAGCCGGACGAAGCCGCGGAGCCGAGGGAAGCCGGGAAGTATTTCGGACACGTCTGCATGCAAATCTCGAGGCTGATCGAGGACCTCGCCCTGCAGCGCGGCGGACAGGACCTGATGCAGAAAGCGAAAGCGTATATCGACGAGCGTATTACCCAAGAGCTTTCGCTCGAGGATGTCGCGGATTTTCTGGGCATCACGCCGCCCTACTTGAGCCTGCTTTTCAAGAAGGTGTACAAGGAAACTTTCGTGCAATACCGGATCGGGAAGCGGATGCTGCTTGCCAAGCGGCTGCTCGAAATTCCCCATTATCGGACCCACGATATCGCCTATGAGGTTGGCTACGAGAATTATCCCCATTTTTCCAGGACGTTTAAGAAGGTTACCGGATTGTCGCCGCTCGAATACCGTCATGCGATGGGAATCAAATGACGATGAAACCGTCCTTGGCGAGAAGCATCTTCTTCTATATCGCGTCGGTCGTCCTTTTGTCGGTGGCCGCGGTCGGATTTTTCTCCTACCGTTACTCCTCCGTCGAGCTTCGGAAGCAGAATGAGAGGCACTTGAGCGAGATCGTCTCCAACGCCGTGAATCATACCGATCTGTACTTGAAAACCTACGAGCGAGCGCATCTGTCCCTTGTGACGAATGTCGACGTCAAGCGGTTTCTCGACCGTCCGCCCGAGGACGATTACGACTACTACGCGTATACGAAAGCTTTAAAAGAAGAAACGATTCAGCCGCTCTTTATTCAGTCGCCCCAGATCATGACGGTCTACCTGATCGGCTATCACGGCAAATGGGTGTATTTCGTGAATCCCGCCCTGCGGCTTATCACGGATCCGTTTCCCCGCGTCACGCTGAACGAACTCGATGCGGAGACGGAGGCCAACGGCGGTCTGACGATCATCAACAACAGCGTGTTCTCGGACAGCGACAATCAGATGATTACGTTGGCGCGGAAAATTCACGGCGAAGTATACGACCAGTTTAAAGGCATTCTGGCGATCGAGATCAAAGCCGACGAATTTTCCCAATTGTGGAAAGGGCTCGATTTGGGGCCGGAAGGCTTCTTCTCCATCGTCGACAATCAGGGGCGGATCGTCTACAATCCGGACAACCAGTGGATCGGTCGAAAAATAAGCGGCGAGCTGCGGGAGAAGATGGATAGGAACCCGTTGCGGTCGTTTCTGGACTCCTCGATGGGCGGAGAGCGCATGTTCGTCAGCATGAAATCGGCCTACTCCGGATGGCATCTGCTGGTGTCGATCCCGGCGGAGAACATCCGGAAACCGATCGCCAGCATTCGATATTCTTCCTTGTTGGTCGGGCTGATCACCCTGTTTGCCGCGCTGCTGCTCGCTTACCGGTTCGGCCGCAACATCGCGAAACCGATCCAGATTCTGAAGAACGGGATGAGACAGACGGAGCAGGGGAACTGGATCCGGATTTCGAACCCGGGCTTGAAGAACGAGCTGGGGGAATTGATCGCGCGGTACAACTTGATGGTGAAGAGCTTGTCCGAATTGATGGATACCCTGTACCGGACAGAGCTTAGGCAGAAGGACGCGGAACTGGAACGGCAGAAGGCGGAGCTGCAGTCGCTGCAGCTCCAGATTAATCCCCACTTCCTGTACAATACGCTGGAGAACATTATTTGTTACGCCGTCATCCAGAATTCCGGGGAGATTACGGAAATCGCCGACTCGATTGCATCCATGTTCCGTTATTCCATCGAGACGCATATTGAAGAAACGGCCATTGTCAACGAGCTGAAGCACGTTCTACATTACATGACGATCATGAAACACCGCGTAGGTCGGGAATTCGAACTGGACGTGAGAATTCCTCCGGACTATTTCTTGAAGAAAATGGCCCGCCTGACGCTTCAGCCGTTGATCGAAAACGTGTTTCAGCACGCCTTTGCCGACGGCATCGAGGATTATCACTATATCCGTCTGGACGCCTGGTCGTCGGGGGAGGATTTGCTGCTCGCTCTTGAAGACAACGGGGTCGGCATGGCCCCGGCCCGGCTGGCGGACCTGCAAAGCCAGCTCGAAAGCAACCAGCTTGCCGATCGGAAGCTTCGGTCGGGCGCCGGAAACGGCGGCATCGGCATGATGAATGTGCACCGCCGCATTCAGCTTGTCTTCGGAGAGCGGTACGGACTCGGGATTGAAAGTACGCCTGGAATCGGCACGCGCGTGCGAATCCGGCTCCCGAACGTCGAGACTTGACCTGCCCGAAAATTCGTCGGCAGGTCTTTTTGCTGTTCCTGCGGATGCTATGGCCGGGGCTTCTTAAAAAAACACAAGCCTGCATAAAAGGAATCATCTGAACATTTCCCGATTGAATCTATAATGATAGATAGATCGAGAGAGTCAGAAGCATTCGAAATCGACGGGAGGTGAACCTATTTTCTATGCAGCGATTCGGCATCTGTTTTCATAACGTCGCGGAACTGGAAGCCAGACCCGGACTGTCCGGCCTGATTCTGCAGCGCTTCCCGCAAGAGGTGCGGCATTCCTTGACCGCGAAAGGAAGGACGAAAGCGGAGCAGTCCAACGGCTGCGAGCTGCGGTTCGTTACCGAATCGGTGCAGGTGCAAATCACCGCGGGATCGCGGGAGACGGACGGCACGATTCTGGTGTTCAGGGGCGACTTTTTTCATTCCTTCCACCAACTCAGGGCGGGGGTCGCGGAGACGATCTCGCTGGAAATTCCGGATAGATTCGCCGATGTCGAGCAGGCGAAGCTGAATGGACCGTTGTTCGCCCCTAACGTTTGGCGCATTTTTTTCGACCGGTTCGGCGGCGTGTTCCACGAATTGAATGCATACGGTTACCCGGTTCGGCCGCCCTCGCGGGAGGAGATGCCGCGGCGGAAGCTGCTCGCGTACGGATCCTCGATCACACAGGGCGCTGGCGCCATGAGCCATTATAACGGATATGCGCAGCAGGCCGCGCGGCGGTTGGGACTGGACGTTCTCAATCTGGGGCTGAGCGGTTCCTGCTTCTGCGAGCGGGAGGTGGCCGATCACATCGCGGGCCGCGAAGACTGGGACGCGGCGTTCCTGGAACTCGGCGTCAATATGAGGGGAGCCGTGCCCGCCGAAGAGTTCGCCAGGCGGACGTCCTATTTGTTCGACCGGATCATGGAGCGTCATCCGGACAAGCCGATTTTTGCGACGACGATTTACCCTAACAGGGCGACTTATTCCCGTCAATCGGGGCACCCCCATCAGGACGCCGAACAGGAATACAACGAGATTTTGAGAGCCTATGCCGCGTCCAGAGCGGGCAGCCGCCTGCATCTGTTCGAAGGAGACCGGATCATGAGCGATTTTTCGTTCCTGACCAGCGATCTCATCCATCCTTCGGAATACGGGCACATTCGAATGGGCGAGAATCTGGAGAACTTGATGAGTCCGCTGCTGAGCGGATATTTCGATTAAACGTAATGAGCGAGGAGGATCCCATTGCCTAAAATTACGATCCGAATGTACGAGGGAAGAACGCAAAGTCAGAAAGATGAACTAGTCGAGGTGTTTACGCGGGAGATGTCCCGCATTATCGAACGCGAATCGAAGCACATTCACGTTGATTTCGACGAAATCCCGGTGGACGACAATGCGCCGGAACATTTGAAGAAAGCGAGGAACGACCGTTGAATACGAACCTCAAAGGCAGAATAGCGCTCGTCACCGGCTCCGGAAGCGGCATCGGCAGGGGAATCGCGCTCGCGCTCGCCGGACAAGGCGCCGATGTGGCCGTACATTACCATAGCAGCAAGGAACAGGCGGAGACCGTCGTCCGGGAGGCTCAAGCCGCGGGCGTCCGCTCGGCGGCATTCCGGGCCGATCTGAGAATCGCATCCGAAGCCGATCGGCTCCTGTCCGAGGCGGCCGAGTTATTCGGCCGGCCGATCGACATCCTGGTCAACAACGCCGGACATTTGGTCAAGCGCGTGCCCAACTCGGACCTCACGGAGGAGCATTACGAGCAGGTCATGAACGTGAACTTCAAAAGCTGCGTATTCGCCAGCCGGGCAGCCATTCCCGGCATGATCCGAATCGGCCGGGGGAGCATCGTCAATCTTTCGTCCGTCGCAGCCTATAACGGCGGCGGTCCCGGCGCTTCCATCTACGCCGCTTCCAAGGCGGCGGTTATGGCCTATACCAAAGGCTTGGCCAAGGAATTGGCGGCGCACGGCATCCGGGCCAATGCCGTGTCTCCCGGCGTAATCGGCCAGACGTCGTTTCACGATACGTTCACTCCAGAGGAGGCGCGGAAGGCGGCGTTGAAAGGCATTCCGCTTGGGCGAGAGGGCACGCCGGAAGACGTCGGGCATGCGGTGGCGTATCTCGTATCGGATGGAGCTTCTTACCTTACCGGCGAGACGATCGAAGTCAACGGCGGGATGTTCATGCGATGAACAAGGGGAGAACGGATTCGGGCCTCGGAACTTGGTTCACGTCAGCCGTCGCTAAGCTCAAAGAAGAACTGCGGGGCGTTCTAAAAAACGGAGTGGCTATACCGGACTCCCCCGGAGGGTGGTGGCATGAATACGTCTGCCCCGATCACCATACCGAGCTGCTGTTCGATCCGGAAGAACGGGACGCCCGCGCCTTCCGTTGTCCGTACGGATGCGAGCTGGCGGAAGAACGGTACCGCGGAGCTTGGCTCGTATTCCGCCATCAGGAGAATGCGCGCATCGCTTTGTCGGCGGCGGCGATTTATTCGAATACGGGAGAGACGGAGTATGGCGAGCTCGCGTCCGGTATCGTGGAGCGGTACGCTTCGGCGTATGACCGGTACCCGGTAAACCCGGACGCGCAGCCGTGGATGCTGAGGGGCAGAATTTTCCACCAAGCGCTGACGGAGGCGATCTGGGCCACATCGCTTCTGAGAACGATGCTGCTGCTCAGGGAAGCATCCCGGCGCGTCGATCCGGATCAGGCCGAACCTCCGCTGTCGTCCGCCGTCTCGAATTTTCTGGAGCGACTGGCGAAGAGCATGGACGACTACCGGCAGGTGCTGATTCATGAACGGCAGGAGCCGCAAAACAATTACACGGCCTGGCTCAACGCCTGTCTGGCCGGCATTTACGCCGTTCGCGGCGATGCGGAAGGCATGAACGGCCTGCTCGAATGCCCCGGCGGCTTGCGGCACCATCTGTCCATCGGCGTCCGTCCCGACCAGTTGGAGTTCGAGGGCAGCACCTACTATCATATCTTCGTGCTCCGCGCGTATTTGATCGCGGCCGAGATGGCCGAGCATGTCGGAATGGATTTGTACGGGCTGCGAGGGGAAGCCGGACAAACGTATCGCGGCATGCTTATGGCGCTCGTTGATTTGGCCGCTCCGAACGGGGCGCTTCCCGCCTTGCATGACGGACCGTATCGGCGCGTCCCGTTCGCCAGGGAGACGGCGGAAATATTCGAGATCGGATGGAGCAAGTACGTCGAGCCGAAGTTCCTGCCGATCCTCAAGGAAGCTTACCGGGATATTCAGGACGGGGAGCCCCGGCGGGAAGGGCTTGAAGCCGTACTGTTCGGGAAGGGGGATTGGGATTTCACGGACTCCGGCCTTCTGGAGAATCCGGCGGCGCCTCCGGCAAGCTCCCGGCTGTTCCCGGACAGCGGGTTTGCCGTCGGCAGGCAGGAAGGAAATCCGCTGTCCTTCCTGATCGACTACGGTCCGCACGGAGGCAGCCATGGCCATTACGACAAGCTGAATCTGGTGCTTATGCACGCCGAAGGCTTTCTGGCTCCGGATCGGGGAATGGTTCCTTACGGCTCCAAGCTCAGGCAGGAATGGTTCTCGCAGACGGCGAGCCACAACACCGTAACGGTGGGCCGCCGTTCCCAAGAGGAGGATGAAGGAGCCTGCGTCGCGTTCAGGACGTTCTCCGACGGGAGCGCCTATGTGTGGACGAGGTCGGAGGGCGCTTACGAAGGCGCGGTGCTCGACCGTCATCTGTACCTGACCTCGCGCTGGCTGCTGGATTGGTTTACGGTCAAGCTGGATCGGGAAGACACTGTCGATTGGTGGCTGCATAACGCGGTTCCTGCGGTCCATCCGTTTCCCGCGGCCCATCCGTTATCCGACGATGTAACCGGCAATGTCCTTATCCCATCCGACTACCCGTGCGTCGAATATAAATCCAAAATTATCGGCCATAAGCACAACGCCGAAGCGCTGCCGCTGCGGTTGATCGCGAACGGCGGGGAGCGGAAGGAGGGCGCCATCGTGTCGGCGAGTCTGCTTCTGTTCCCGAACTCGGAGCTGTACGAGCTGGAAGCGCCGGGGACGGCTCACGATCCCTCCAAAACCATGAGGGGGATCATGCACCGGCAAAACGGAAGGCTGGCGCATTTCGTCTGCGTGTACGGAACAACTCCGGCTCCATTGGCATTAAAATGGAGCTCGCCGTCGGAGTCCGGTCTTGCCGGCGTCGAAATCGGCGAAGGGGATGAGGCCGAGCTCGTCCGGTTGAGCGACTCCGGTCTTGTCGTCGGGATTTAGAGGTTTGAATGCGTGCTTAATTCCGACTTCTATAAAAATGAGGCTAAAGGGGTGTCCCATAAGTCATAAAAGATGACTAGGGATAACCCCTGTTTTTACGTTCTCGATTTAGATTTTGCGGGCATGTATCTCCTTCCGGTTAACTGCCCCTTACACCGTTTCGTCGATAGGCCGTTCGAAATCGATGTGGTAATGATGAAGCCAGGGGTTTTCCATTGATTTCGAAGCGAGCCGCAAGACAATCGGGAAAAGCGCGTCGCGAACGGCTCTGCCGATGGGGCCGGCTGCCTTACTGTTATTGATTCGGCGAGCCGACTTTAACGTTTTCCGAACACGCTCGTGCCGCAACTGTTGATAGGCCGCGAAGGCTTGAGAGAGTTCGGCGCGGTCGCGAAGGCATTGCGCAAGAATAAGCGCATCCTCGATGGCCAGCGACGCGCCTTGTCCCGAGCTGGGTGAAGTGACATGCGCCGCATCGCCAATCAGCACGATCCGGCCCCGGTGCCAGTTCTCCGGCGGATCCATGTCGTAGATCGGCATAGGAGCATCGAAATCCTCGGTCGCGGCAAGGATTCGATGCGCGGGAGTTCGGTCCTCGCGGAAAAGATCCAACAGCCGCCGTTTCCATTCGCCGGGCGATAGGGCTCTCAATTCCTCCCTTGAAGGTTCATTGGCCCATGGCAAGTTGGCAAACCACAGAACGGTGCCGTCCCCTCTAACGAAATGTCCCCAGAACGCGCGCTTCCCGAACGCCATGTAGAATTCGTTGGGCATAGGAGCAAGCTCTAAACCGGATGCCTGCCCCCCTGTTCCAACGAGCCCGACATAACGGGGCTTAGGAGCATTACGATCGACAAGCTGCCGCACGCGGGAGTGCACGCCGTCGGCGCCAATGATCAAGCTTCCCTCCGCTTCGCTTCCGTCCGCAAACTTCGCGACGACTCCATTGGGACGCTGCTCCACGTCGATAAGCCGTTTTCCGTATTCGATCCGGATGCCTCTGCGCTGCGCTTCGTCGGCCAGCACGCTGTAAAGCTCGGCGCGTTTAATCGTGTGGTTGACCGTTCCGTCGGGAAGCTCGACTCCGTTTCCGATTTCGCCAAGCCGTTTGCCGGATCCGCTGAATAGCGCCATTTTCTGCGTTGGCGTGCCGATTGCCGTCACGGCTTCATGTACGCCCAGGGTACGAAGTCCGTCGAGACCGTTGGTCGCGAGGGTCATGAAAGAACCGACGTCATGAGCCGCCGTTTCGTAGGCTTCGTAAATCGTCGCCTCCATGCCGATCTTTTGCAGAGCCAAGGCTGCCGCCGGGCCGGCGATGCCGCAGCCTGCGATGACTGCTTTTCCAACCGACATTCGATCTCCTCCTTTGAGAACGGGGGTTGCTTCCTTTTTCAATCATATAATCTAAATAAACTATATGTTTTAAACTATATGTAGTCAACTGATATTTTAAAAACAGGCTTGTCCCCTCTATAATAAGAGGAGAAGGAGTCGATCTTATGCCCAAAACAAAGCGCAGCAATCTGCTGGCATTAGCCGTTCTATCGCTGCTTAACGAAAAGACGATGCATCCTTATGAGATCGGCGTCACCATGAAGCAGCGCGGAATGTCGGATACCATTAAGTTAAATACCGGTTCCCTCTATGCCGTTATCGACCATCTAATCAAGAACGGCCTTATCGAGTCGGTAGAAACCGTGAAGGAGGGCAAGCATCCCGAACGAACCATCTATCGTCCGACGGAGAAGGGGAAGGATGAACTCATCGACTGGCTTAAATGTTTGCTGAGAACCCCGACGAAGGAATATCCGCAATTCGCAGCCGGTCTCGCTTTCCTAGGACATCTATCGCCTAAGGAAGCATGCGATTTGCTGCGGGAACGCTCAATTGCTTTGACCGATCGAATCGAACAAGCACGGCTTTCCATGGAGGCCACTCTGAAGATGGGGATCAAGCGACTGTTCGTTATCGAGACGGAGTACGAGCTGGTCCTGCTGGAGGGAGAGAAGAGCTGGCTCGACCGGCTTATCATGGAAATCGAGGACGGCACTTTGACTGAACGCTCTGGCGAACAGTTTGTGTGGAAGTTATAGCGAAAACGAGCCTGTCAAAGCGATGACAGAAGCAGAGCTTGAGCATTGGAGTCCATTAATCAGGTATAGCCGCATGAGACCAAAATGAGTTGCACATAAGGTTGGGCAAGGACGTTGAGCAATCAGCGTCTTTTTCCTTTTCTGATTCACCTCCGACAAAAACTCGATTTTGCGTCTAAAGGACGCCAAAGGCGTTTTTGCTTGTTTGGGGAGTATACCCATACCGTTTGGCCGAGACAGACATATAGTTGGTTAAGGTCTGACAACTGGATAATGGAGGTTTTCAAATGGGAATTCGTCCTCCAAAGGGAGAACAACCGATAATACCTGAACCGACACCGACACCACCGATACCGATACCGACATTAATACCGACGCGGTCACCGACTCCGACCCCAACACTGGTACCAGCGCCGACACCAACGCCGACACCAACGCCAACGCCGACACCAACGCCGACACCAACGCCAACGCCGACACCGACACCAACGCCAGCACCGCCCCCGCCCCCGACCCCTATGGTTTTTCTTTATGTAGCTAATTTTATCGATAACACAGTAGAGATATATAATATTTCCAATCCCACAGCGCCAGTGCGCGTAGGAGAATTTAACGGAGGGAATTTAAGTGATCCTACCGGATTGGCCATTACGGGTACGACTCTTTATGTTGCAAACGAGGGCGATAGCACAGTAGAAATTTTTAATATTTCCAATCCTACAGCTCCAATACGTGTAGGGGAGTTTAATGGAGGAAATTTAAATGCTCCTGTCGGATTGGTTATTACGGGTACGACTCTTTATGTAGCCAATTTTGGCGATGACTCGGTTGAGATTTATGATATTTCCATTCCGGCTGTTCCTGTACGCGTAGGGGAGTTTAACGCCGGGAATTTAAGCGGTCCTGTTGGAATGGCGATTACGGGCACCATTCTGTATGTGTCAAATATTGTCGATAACACGGTAGAAATTTATAATATTTCGAATCCTACCCTTCCTGTACGAATAGGGCAGTTTGGTCCGGACAACTTAATTAGTCCTGTCGGATTGGCGATTGCAGGCGCTACGCTTTATATAGCGAATGCCGACAATAACACGATAGAGATTTATGATATTTCCATTCCTACAAATCCTGTGCTTGCAGGGGCGGCTAACGCAGGGAATTTAAACACTCCCGTCGGATTGGCGATTACGGGTACGACTCTTTATGTATCCAATGCTAACGGCAACAATGTAGATATTTATAATATTTCTACTCCTACAAATCCTGTGCACGTCGGAGAGTTCAATGCAGGAAATCTAAGTAATCCTTTTGGAATGGCCATTTTTACAGTCTAGAGACGTCGCTGAACGGTATTTTGCATACAACAGGGGGGATGGTTTGAATACTGAACGAACTAGGCCGATGGTATCGTTGATTATTCCGGCGAAGAACGAAGGAAATCATGTTCGGGCCACGATCGAATCAGCCCTTCAAGCCCAAACCGTGTATCCATTTGAAATCATCCTCGTGGACGACGGTTCGTCAGACGGATGCTGCCAATTCATCGCAACTAATCCGAGCGACGACAGGCTGAAGCGGGTCCGAACGGAAGGAATAGGTGCGGCCAATGCCAGAAATCTCGGGGCCATGCATTCGATCGGCAGCGATTTGATTTTTTGCGACGCTCATTTGATTTTCGAGGACTTCTGGATGGACCGCCTGCTTGAGCCGATTCGACAAAGGCAGGCGGACGGCACGACTCCCGGGATTGCTTCCACCGATGCTCCGGACATTGTCGGTTATGGCCAGACATTGGATCAACGACTAAGTGTGAAATGGAACGGATGGCAGCCGGCCCCGTTTCCGTGCGCCGTTTTATCCGGAGGTTGTTTCGCCGTATCCCGAAATGTCTTTTTCGATATCGGAGGATTCGATGACGGCTTCAAAATGCCGATCGTATTCTAAGCTCTCTTCTTGAAAGCGGCGTGGAGGAACAAAGGCACGACTATTTGAAACGTCGAGCGCATTGCGATGATTGGTTGATGGAGAAGTTTGGCATCCCGTTTTAGGTTGCGGGCAGCATAATTGCGGGAGGGGATAGGATGACCGGGGGCAGATGGTCCGTTCAACGTATTCGGGGATTAGACTCTCATCATATCCTTTTTCCAGAAATTCACCGGGAAAGATTTGGATCGACTAAGGGATCTTGCTATTTTCAGTTCGGCGCATGGAAAAAAGAAGTGACTGTACGATTTAGCAGCGATCTGCCTCGGCATTCAATCGGAATACCCGGAAATTTTGAACCGACTTTCTCGATCCCCGATCAGCTTCCCTATGAAATCTATACGGACGGAACCCGAATTCGTATGGGGCCTGTCATCGCTATCCTCATTACTTCCGGCATGGTGACCTCAAAAATGCTGGACAGCTATCGATACTATTTTATCAATTACGAGGCGATCAGGGGTCTTGCCTATATTTGCTCGATTAGCGGAATCCAACCGCATAATAAGACGATCGTTGGTTATGGTTACAATCCGGGCGGTTCCGGAGCCCAACAATGGATCGAGTCGGTCTTTCCCTATCCCGACGCAGCATATCGAAGAACAAGAGTGAACAAAAACCTTCTTTACGATCACTTGGCGGATCATTTGGAAGGAAAAATATTCAACACCTATTTTTTCAACAAGTTGGAGCTTAAGCAGTCCTTTTCCCGAGATCTGCGGGTTGGGAAGCATATCCCCGGTACCAAACTTATGGATAAATTCCCGACTTTCAAAAAAATGCTGAACCAGTACGGATCCGTTTATCTAAAGCCGGTGATCGGTTCGATGGGAAGAGGGATTCATAAAGCGCAGAAGGCCGGGAAGGGATACTTATTTACGCTTCGTGACAAGAGGAAAATCCGGATCAAAAACCGGAGCCGCGTTTCGGCATTTCTTCGAAAAATCAAACGAGGAAAAAAATACTTGATCCAGCAGTCCGTCGATTACACCCACAATAAGAAGCAGGTGGATTTCAGGGTCGTTATGCAGAAAGATCGGCTGATGCAGTGGATATGTACGGGCATCATCGCACGTTACGGACAAACCGGCAAAATCTATACTAACGATGTCAGTTCCGTTTCGATCGGCCGTACAGCGCTGCAAAAAGTATATGGTCTGCAGCAAGAAGAAGCCTCCCGCAAAGAACAGGAGATCGTTTCGGTATGTACCGATGCTTGCCGCGTGATTGATCAAACTTACGGCCTATTTGGCGATGTTGGCTTCGATGTCGCCGTTGATCGGCAATTAAACGTATGGATTTTAGAAATCAATAGTCTCCATAATCATTCTGTAGCCTCGTATGCCAAAGAAGATCCGCACATGTATGGCAACGTACTTAGCAGACCTCTGGAATATGCGAAGTCACTAGCAGGGTTTTAGTCAGTGATGAGGGAGAATGAGCCGTTTGAGGGCAATTGCGCGGAAGCGGCACGGCAGATTGAGCCGCAAGACGGAGAGGCGCTACGGACGTACCATAGTGTCAGATATGGCCCTATTTTGAGCAATCCATAATAAAAAGCTTGTAAAATAAATATCTTCGTGCAGAATTAAGGAGTGATACTACATTCAAGGAGTGGGGATTTGAGAAAGCAAAAGCCAATGTCGTTCGATGAACTGTTGAAGGATTTGCAAGGCCAGAAGACCATTCAGGAAGATCCGAACCATGTCTCGTTGGGCAAGCTGTTCAATGAGGCGTTCGTAAGCAGGCATTCCAACTCTGCAAGCTTTGACGAGCTTCTGGAGAAAGGCAATTTCCAAGCTAAGACTTGGGAGGATATAGACAATATTCTTGAAGAGTTGTTGGACCGCCATATCGCCAGGGAGACGGATTTCGCGAATTGGAAGTCCATGCTGGACACGGCGACCAGGGAATACAACGATAAAGCTGGAAAATAGGCTTCGGCTTGCCGCAGCAACCACACGAACACCTTATTCCGCCGCCAAGCCGCCGGAATAAGGTGTTTTGGCGTAAAACCGCTCATTTCGCCCGGAATAGCTCCGGAAAAGCCGCCCCCGCGAACAGATCGCCGTCGCGGCCGCCCAGCAGGCCCGCGTTCATGTGGCCGTCGCCGCGCGTACCGGCCTTATAGCGGGTATCTCCCGTCATCAGATGGACGGCCAGCGAGCGGCGCGGCCGCGAGGTCGTATTCGGACCGCTGCCGTGGATGGCGAGGGCGTGATGGAAGCTCACCTGGCCGGCCTTCATGACGAGCGGCACGGGCTCGAACGAAGCGTTCTCGGGGAGATCCATGCCCTGCCGCTGCTTCTCCATATCCTGCTCGAAGAAGTCGTTCACGTTGAGCAGCCCCCATTGGTGGCTTCGGGGGACGACCTGCATGCAGCCGTTGTCCAAGTTGACGTCGTCAAAGGCGACCCAGGCGGTGACGAGCGTCGGCTCGGCCGCGCACTGCCAGTAAGCGTAATCCTGGTGCCAGCCGACGTTGCCGCCTGATCTTCGATCGGGATTGCCCGGCTTAAACAGCAGCTGGTCGTGCCACAGGCGAATAGAACCGGCTCCCAT
Organism: Cohnella sp.; assembly: GCF_041641335.1. Lineage (NCBI taxonomy): Bacteria > Bacillati > Bacillota > Bacilli > Caryophanales > Paenibacillaceae > Cohnella > Cohnella sp. The sequence continues at coordinate 19,390 of NZ_JBEPYQ010000010.1, forward strand.
CAGACGGCAAGCGATCTCGCCGATGACGGGATCGGTGGCCAGCGAGCGAAGCTCGGCATCGGCCCAGTGGGAATTGTCGGTTTTGCGCAGCCCATTGCCGTTCTCGGGCGTCCAATACCCGTCGAACGGCGCTCGCCCCGTCTCGAATTGCCCCTCGTATACTCGTTCCATATGCTCGCGCAGTCGTTTCAACCGAGCCTCGTCAATGAGCTGCGGCGCTACCCAGTACCCATTCTGTTTGAAGAAAGCGACGTCTGCCTCCGTTGGCAGCAAGTTGTTCCGATCCGACATTTCCGTTCCTCCCGCTTCGATGATTGCCGCAAGATTTCCTCATGCGTTGCTTCCATCATAGCGCGAGCAGTCGGCGGTCGGCTTTGTTCGGCTTCAACCGGAAGTTAACGTTTTTCGTCATTTGACGAGAAACGTCGCCGATAGGCGTAAGGCGAAATTCCCGTCTGCCGCTTGAAGAACACGCTGAACGCATGGAGCGACGAGAATCCTAATCGCTCGGCGATCGACGTGATCGTCTCGCCGGTTTCCGCCAGCCAATATTTGGCCCGATCGGTGCACAGCATGCGGATGTACTTACCGAGCGGAATGCCGAACGAGCGCTTGAACTCTCGTTCCAGATGAGTCCGGCTGAGATGCTGCCTCTTCGCCAAATCCAAGGCGGCGATGCCGATGCTTGCATGCTCGTGGAGATATTGGAGCAGCTCCTTCATCGCCGGAGCGAGCGGACCGTCTTCCGGAGCTCCGTCCGGCAGGGCCGCCTCGCGATAAAGGCGGATGACGCGAACGAGCAATTGCTGGAACAGGCTTTCCGCCATCAGAGCCGAATGCGGGCCGGGGTTCTCGATCTCGGCGAAGACGGCATCGAACAACTGTTTCACGTCTCCGCTCGTATCCCGTACTGTGCGGGCCCGCCCAAGCCGGTAAAAATCAGCTTCAAGCTTCTGCCGATTCGTCAGCCGGAAGCCCGTGTAGTACAGACGGTAAGTTTCTCCCAAGGACGCGCCTTGATGGCCCTCTCCCGGCTTCGTCAAGAACAGATCCCCCTGGCGCACGCGATACATATCCCCGTCGATCGAGAACCAGCCTTGTCCTTCGTCTACGTAGCACAGCTCGAAATGTTCGTGCATATGCCTGTCCACCTGCCAGGTGCTTAGCATCTGGATGCCGATATACGAGAGGTTGTCGAAGTCGTGTTGAAAAGGAAGCTCCTCCCGCAGCTCGGAAGAACCCTTGTAGCGGTTGCGCGAGGCGGGGGGCGGAGTTTTATGCGCGGTCATCCAAGATCGTCTCCTTATACCGTGAGGTGCGGCGGCTTTGTGCGCCGGGCGATTCCGAGACGCCTCAGGCCGCTCTCGCTTCAAGTCGTTTTAATTATAAAAAACTTTGTGGAATAGGACCAGAAATGAAAGGATTGCCTTCTACTCGCCCGGCGCGCTCCTCCCTACAATGGAGTCAAGACAGAGAAAAGCAGGTGGAGCACATGAGCAGACGAGACGGGGGAACGGCGGGCCGGCGCTGGAAGCTGATTCGGGGCAATCTGGATATGTATTTGCTGCTCGTTCCGGGCGTTGCGTTTATGCTGCTGTTCAAATACGCCCCCATGTACGGCATCGTGATCGCGTTTCAGGATTTTAACATTTTTGCCGGCGTTGCCGGCAGCGAATGGGTCGGGACGGCGCAGTTCGAGCGTCTGATCCGTTCGGACGAATTTTTGCAGGTGCTGGTCAATACGCTGCTGATCAGCTTGTACAAAATTACGATACTGTTCCCGATTCCGATCGTCATTGCGCTGATGCTGAACGAAGTGCGGCGAATGTTTTTCAAACGGACGATCCAGACGATCATTTATTTGCCCCATTTCCTTTCCTGGGTCATTATTTCGGGGCTGTTCGTCAACATCCTGTCGCCGACGGGCGGCATGGTCAACGTGATGATCCGGGCGCTCGGCGGCGAGCCGATTTCGTTTTTTACCGATAACGATTTGTTCCGCAGCCTGGTCGTGTTTACCGCGGGATGGAAGGAGATCGGCTGGAATGCGATCGTGTTTATCGCCGCCATCGCGGGCATCGAGCAGGAGCAATACGAAGCCGCCGCCATCGACGGGGCGGGACGGCTGCGCCAGATGTGGTCGATTTCGCTGCCGGGCATGCTGCCGACGATCGTGCTGATGTTTATTTTGCGGATCGGCAGCTTGCTGGAGGCCGGCACGGAGCAAATCTTGACGATGTACAATCCGCTTGTGTACGAGACCGGCGACGTCATTGGCACCTACGTATATCGGATGGGCCTCGGCCAGCAGGACTACAGCTTCAGCACCGCGGTTGGCCTGTTCAACTCGGCGGTCGGGTTTCTGCTGATCGTGATCGGCAACATGCTCAGCCGCAAATTTCTGAATCGCAGCATCTGGTAGGGAGGGAGAAGCCATGTACAGAAAAACAATCAAAGACTATGCGCTGGACGGCACGATTTATACGCTGCTGATCCTCATGGGACTGATGACGCTGCTCCCGTTCGCCAACGTGCTGTCCAAGTCGTTCAGCGAGGAATGGGCGATCGTGTCGGGCAAGGTCGGCATTTTACCGATCGGTTTCCAGTTCGATACGATGGCGTTTGTCGTCACGAGCAGCCAGTTTCTCCGCTCGCTTGGGATTTCGGTGCTAGTCACCGTCATCGGCACGCTGGCGTCGCTGCTTGTTACAGCGCTGACCGCTTACCCGCTGTCGAAGCGCGAGCTGCCCGGCATCGGCGCCCTGATCGTCCTGTTTATTTTTACGATGATGTTTAACGGCGGCATTATTCCGAACTATTTGCTGATTCGCGAGCTGGGCTTGATCAACCATCTGGGTTCATTGGTTTTGCCCGCATTGGTCAGCGTGTTTAATCTTCTTGTCATTAAAAGCTACTTCGAAAACTTGCCTTCGAGTCTGGAGGAGTCGGCCAAAATCGAAGGGGCGCGCAATCTGACGATTTTGTTCCGGATCATTTTGCCGCTCAGCGGTCCCGTGCTGGCGACGATCGGGCTGTTTTACGCGGTGTATTTCTGGAACGACTACTTTAATCCGATGCTGTACATCAACAGCACGTCGCTGAAGCCGCTGCAATTGTACTTGCAGGACATCGTAATGAACGCGGATACGTCCTCGGCGCTCGACAAAAGCGCGGACGATCTGATGAACGTGCCTGCGGAGGGCGTCCGGGCGGCGACCGTTATCGCGTCTACGCTGCCGATTTTGCTGGTCTATCCGTTTTTGCAAAAGTATTTTATCAAAGGCGTGCTTATCGGCTCCGTCAAAGGGTAACGCATTAACTTTTTCGGAAGCGGCGCGCTTATCGGCTCCCTGTACCGGTCGGCGGAGGCGGGACGCGCGACGCATTTCCGAAAAATTAATGATATAGATTACAATACATGCAGGAGGGTCTCACGATGAAAAAAGCATTTAAGCGGATCTCGGTTATCGTTATGGCTGCGCTTATGGTGACAACGGCGGCCGCATGCTCGGGCAATAACGGCAACAACAGCGGCTCCGCGCCCGCAAGCGCGGGCAGCGAGGCAACCGCCAAACCCGATGCGCCGAAGCCGACGCTGAAGCGGCTGAACGTCTGGACCAACGAGGATTACAACGCGTACCCGGTCGCCAAGCTGCTGGAGGAAGCGACGGGTTATAAGATGGAATACGATATGCTGCCCCAGGACAAATGGGCGGAAAAGCTGAACCTGATCATGTCGTCCGGCGAGGCGTACGATATGGTGACGTCCTACAGCGACATGGCGCTGTATTCGGACTACGCGCAGAAGGGCGCGCTCGTCGACCTGACGTCGCTGATCGAGGAGTTCGGGCCGAACATCAAAGCGGCGCTGAAGCCGGAATCGATCGAAGCGTTGAAGGTAAACGGCAACTTGTATGCGATTCCCGTATCGATTACGTACGAGGTTAACAGCTCCATTTTGATCCGCACGGATTGGCTAGAGAAGCTGGGGCTGCCCATGCCGACGACAACCGACGAGTTGACGCACGTGCTGCAGCAATTCAAGGAACAAGACCCGGGAGGCAACGGCGAACGCAACGTGCCGCTGACGATCAAAGGCGATCAAGCGATGATCGACAACATTGTAGGCGCGTTCGGCATTCCGAACGGCTGGAACGAGGTGGACGGCCGGATGGTTCCAAGAGTGCTCGACCCGTCCTTCAGGGATTACGCAGCTTATGTCGCCGACCTTTACAAACAAAGACTGATCGACCGCGAATTTGTCGCCAACAAAGACGCCACCGCCAAAGAAAAATTCGCAAGCGGCGTGGCCGGAGCCATTGTCGTTCACTGGGCGGATATTCCGGGGATTCACGAAGCTTTGTCCAAAAACTTGCCGGACGCGAAATTCGCTTACGTGCCGGCGCTGAAAGGTCCAAACGGCGAAGCGGGCTTTACCGCCAACGCCGGCTTCGACCGGCTGACGTTTATTCCGAAATCGGCCAAATATCCGGAGGACGCGATCAAATGGATTAACGCAAGCCTCGAGCCGGAGACGTTCAAAACGATGGCGATCGGCGTGGAAGGCACGCACTACAAGGTGGAAAACGGCGGCTATACCCCGATTTTGCCGATCTTCAACGACGAGCGCAATTTGGCGAACAACTTTATGGTCGGCACGGACGAAGAAATGTACCCGCAATATTGGCAAGCGCGCGTCCGTAAAAATCCGGTCATGTTCGAAGCGTTCGATTTCCTGAACAATCAGCAGCCGGCCGAGGTCAAACATTTGAACGTGCTTGGACTGGCGCCGTACATGCAGCAATACGCCAAGAACAATCAGCAGCTTCATACGATGTCCAACGACTATACGGTCAAGCTCATTGCGGGAGCGGAATCGCTCGACGGGCTGGCGGATTTCCAGGCGAAATATTTGGCTGCGGGAGCCGAAGTCAGCTCCCAAGAAGTTAACGAATGGTATCAATCGGTCAATAAATAACGGGATAAGCGGCGGCGCTGTCGTTCGAAGACGCGGTGCCCGTCGGCGACGTCGAAGCCGGGAATCGAACCAGAGCGGACGGATCGGCCGGCTGACAAGGAGGACATGGCGATGTACAGATTGCTGATCGTTGACGATGAACCGGCGGTGAGAGCGGGGCTGCGCTCCTATTTCGACTGGGCTTCCTACGGCATTGAAGTGGCGGGCGAAGCCGACGACGGCGACGTTGCGCTGGAGATGATCGCGCGGGAGCGGCCGGATCTCATTTTGACGGATGTCCGGATGCCGAATATGGACGGCATCGCGATGTCGCAGCGGGTGGCGGAAGCGTATCCGCCTATCAAATTCATTTTCGTCAGCGGGCATGACGACGTCGATTATTTGAAGTCCGCGATGAAGGTGAGCGCGGTCGACTATATCTTCAAGCCGGTCAATCTGCAGGAGCTTGGCGCGGTGATCCAACGCGTCGCGGCCGAGATGGACGCGGAACGGTCGGAGCGGCAGCTGCGGCAGGAGCTTCTCGTCAAGCTGAAGGAGGGGATGCCCCTTCTTCGCGAGAAGTTTTTGCTGTCGCTGATCGGGGATGGCGCGCCAAACACGAATATCGGCGAACGCGTCGCTTTCCTTGAGCTGGATCTGACCGTCGACGCCGCGTATTGGGTGCTTGTCCTCTCCGTCGACGATATGGCCGACGTGCTTGGCAGCCGCTCCGAGCGGGATCGCCAGCTGCTTTGGTATTCAGTGCTGAACATTTATCAGGAACTGATCGATACGTATTTCCGAGGGTACGCCTTCGAGCACCGGAACGGCGAATTCGTCGGCGTACTGCGCGCTGCGGATGCGGATGCCGCCGCGCCGGACATGGCCGAAGCTTTGTTGGCGCTGGCCGGAGACGTTCGTTCGAATTTGGAGCGCTGGCTGAAGCTGAGCGTGACGATCGGCATCAGCGACCGGGCAGAAGGCCTTGCCGACTTGGCCCATGCCTACAGGCAGGCTCGCGAAGCGGCCGACTACAAATGGTATCTCGGCAAAAACCGGATCATTACGATGAACAGCCTGGAAACCGCCGCATCGGAAGCCGACGGCGCTCCGAAATACGATCACGAGCTGAACGCGCAGCTGCTGTCCGCGCTGAAGGCCGACGATGCCGATAAGCTTGGCGAAGCCGTGGACCGGATTTTCGCGAATCTCGCCTATAACCGGCCCGGCGGGCTGAAGTACGGGCGCAACATGTGCCTGCAGCTTGTGCTGGCGGCCGGGCAGCTGCTGATGGAGCTGGGAGCGCAGTCCCCGGAGCTCGAAGCGATGGAAGCGGAGCTGTGGGAAGCGCTGTTCGATAAAGAAACGCTCGGCGAAATGAAGCAGCTGCTGGAGTCGTATTTGGCTTCGGCGATGAGCCGCATTCGCGAGAAGCGGACGGGCAAGGTGGCCAACGTCGTCGAACGAATCCGCGGCTTTATTGAGCAGCGCTATTCGGACGGCCATTTGACCGTTGCCGACATCGGAAAGGCGGTCTATTTGTCGCCGACGTACGTGAGCCTGCTGTTCAAACAGGAGACGGGGCAGACGGTCGGCGAATATTTGACGCAAGTACGCGTGGACAAGGCGAAGCAGCTGCTGCGCGACCCGCAATACAAGTTTTATGACATCTGTTACGCCATCGGCTACACCGATCCGAGTTATTTCACCAAGCTGTTCAAAAAAGTGACGGGCGTGACGCCAAGCGCCTACAGGGATTCGCATGCGTAAAGCCGTCGCCGCCGTAACCCGCTTCGTTGCGCCGCTGCGCCGGCTTTCGATCCCGCGTCCGTGGCTGATCGCTTATTTGCTGTTGATCGTGCTGCCCGCAGGCGTGTTTTTGTACGGCTATTATGAGCGTTCCGCCGTCATTTTGAAAAACGAGGTTGTCCGCACGATGCATCAGACGCTGAAGCAGGCGGGCAGCAACTTGTCCTACCGGCTTGAGCGCATCGAAGATATTAGCAACGCCGCGTTTATGAACGCCAACCTGCATTCGTATTTGTCTGTCGGAGCGGACGACCAGTCGATCGGCATTCAAATTAAAGTGATCGAGGATTTGCGTTTTTTGGTGGAAACGGTGCAATCCAATTCCGACGTGTTCCGGGTTCGGTTGTTTGTCGACAAATCAAAGCTGTATGCCGGGGAACGGGTCAACTTTTTTTCGCTCGACAGCTTGATGGCGCGTCCGTGGTTCGATGCGATTATTGCGGGAAACGGCGGCATCGTATGGACGGGCGTGTACAACGAAACGTTTCTGGAAGGCGGGGAGGAGACGGTCATCTCCGCCGCCCGGATGCTCCGGGACCCCGACAATTACGACAAGGTGTCGGGCGTGCTTATGATCGACATGCGGCAAAACGTAGTGTCGGATATTCTCTCCGAGCTTGAATTCGCTCCGGGCACGGCCGTATACCTGGTTGCGGAGGACGGGCGAATCGCGTATCATCCCGACCCGGCGTTGATCGGCACGGCGCTTGACGCTTCGATCTGGGAGCCGATGCGCGGGCAGACGGAGGGCACGGCGTCGCTGAGGCTGAACAACGAAATAAACGACGTTATGTTTACGGCGATTGGCCCGAACGGCTGGAAGCTTGTGGCGCAAGGCACGGAATCGCAGCTGTCGCCGATGACGGTCAAGCTGACCAAACGTTCCGAATGGCGGTCGCTGATCGAATACGTCGCGCTGTTTCTTATTTTGCCGTTTGTCCTGCTTGCGATTATCGTGAGAGGCATGAACCGCCGGGTGAACCGGGTCATTACCGCGATCCGTAAGGAAAGCAAGGAGGGCGGCCGCGACGGCATCGACGGCTTGCATGATCTGCCCGCCGTAAACGGCGATTTCCATATGCTCGAACGGAGCGTCGATCATCTTATTTTGCGGGTGCAGACGCTGGTCGAGGAAAAATACACGGTGGAAATCAGGGAGCGCGAAGCGCAGCTTCAAGCGCTTCAAGCGCAGATCAACCCGCATTTCCTGTACAACACGCTGGATACGATCAACTGGATCGCCATCGGCAAAGGCGCAACCGACATCAGCCAAATGATCGACAGCCTGGCGAAATATTTCCGCCTCAGCCTGAACAAAGGCAAAAGCATCGTCAGCGTGCAGGACGAGCTGCAGCTGGCGGAGGTGTACCTCGAAATTCAGCAAAGCCGCTTTACGGGTTCGTTTGATTTCGAGCTGGACGCGCAGCCGGCGCTCGCCGCGTACCGGATGCCGAAGCTGATTTTGCAGCCGATCGTCGAGAACGCGCTGCTGCACGGCATTCGCAAAGCGAAGAACCGCCGCGGCCTGATCCGCATTTCGGCGCGGGAGGACAACGGCGATCTGCGGTTTGCGATTTCCGATAACGGCATCGGCATGGAGGAAGAGCTGGCCCGCAAGCTGCTGACCGAGGCGCGCTCGGAGCCGAGCGAGCATTCCGGCGGCAGCTCTTACGGTTTGTTTAACGTCAACGAGCGCATCAAGCTGTACGCCGGCGAGGAATACGGGCTGGGCATTTCCTCCGAGCCCGGCGCGGGCACCGTCGTTACCGTCCGGCTTAAGGCGGAGAAGGAGGGGCCGTCCTAAGCGCGGTACGCTTCGGCTTGGCGTCCGGGACGGGACGCCTCTTTTTCGCATTGTGAGACTAGCGTCTCATCCCTACTCTGCCGCCGAAGACCGGTTGTCGATCGGAACCTCCGCCCCGAAGAAGACGACGGACGAGATTTCCTTGTCGTTAATCACTTTATCGAAGGTTTTGATCGTCAGGATCTGGCGGGACAGAAGATCGCTCAGGTGCAATCCGGAGAAGACGCCTGTCGTCTCCGACGTGCCGTCCGCATAGCGGATCGTAATCGGATATTCGTCGGCCTCTTCGTCTTGGCCGCTTTCTCTTCGCTCTCTGGCGGCTTCGCCGATTTCTTTCGCGAATTCGCTTTCGATTTTTAGCGCGATCGAGATGGGCGATACGGATACGGATTTCAATACGGCTTCGTAGCCGTACAGATCGATTTTGCGGTTCGGCTGGTAGAGCGAGGAGTAAGCCTTGAAATCCAGCTTAAACTCCGCTTCCCAAGCTCCGGCGATCACCGTCTTGAATATGCCCGGGAACGGATCCGCCCCTTGCAAATTCGTAAACCGGAAGCGGGCCGTCTGTCCCTCCAACGAATTTTCCGTCATCACGCTCATGACCATGCTGATTTTATTGTCGTTGGGATTGCCGTCGTCCAGCAGCTTAAAGCCCGTGCCGTGAAAGCTTTCGTTCGTCGTCGTATTAGGATTCTCGAAACGATAGCGGGCCGCGTTCAACGCCATGCCCTTCGGGGCGATGAAGTCCATTAAGATGTAAGCGAGATTGCCGTCCCCGATCGCCTGCTTCAGGACGAGCGTTCCCTCCTCGTTCGCGACTTGCTTGTCGATCGTATAGGCGCCGTTGGATAAATAAGCGGCCTGTTCGGGAGTGGAGGGACTGAGAAATTTCAGAAAGGTTTCATCCAGTCCGCGATAAGCCGCGGCCAGAGCCGTCGTCGTTAACAAGACGGTCAGCAGCGCCGCCATAACCGCAAACCGGGTTCGTCTCGTCGGAACGCCCCTTCTCCCGAGCTTCGTGCTTCCGCTGCGGCTGTGCGCCAGCAGGTTCCGATACATCTTTTCTTTTTGCTCGTCCGTCGGCGCCGGAGCAAGGGCTTCGAACAGCCGCTTCATTTTGTCATCACTCATGCGAGTTCCTCCCCAAGTCGATTTTCAAGCGTTCCCGGCCTCTGGACAGCCGAGTGAGAATCGCGCTTTCCGATCTCCCCAGCAGCTCTCCGATCTCTTTGGCCTTGTATCCCTCGTAGTAGTAGAGATAGAGTGCGGTTTTGTATTTCTCCGGAAGCGAGAGCAGTCTCGCCAGCACTTCCCCCGATGCGTCTCCGTCTTCGCGGAAAGCCGGTTCCGGCAAAGAGTCGATATCCGTTCGGCGGGTTCTCCACCAATGCTTCAGATGATCCTTGCAGTGGTTGCGGGCGGCAACGATCAGCCACGCTTTCTCATGCTCGAAGTCTCCGAATGCCGTCCGGGAGCGGATCAGCTTCAGGAATACGGATTGAACGGCGTCCTCCGCGTCGGCGGCGTTGCGCAGGTAGAGATAGCACAGCCTGTACACCTGATCGACATGCCGTCGATAGAGCTCGGCCCATTTTTCCTCCGGATGTAGACAATCGTTGTTCATTTATTCTCCTCCTGCATACAACACGATCGAAGGCTCCGAAATATCCCATTCCAATATCAGGAAACCGGTGGTAAAATGTTGATTTTATTCGAGTTCATGGGCGGAGCGGGTGACGGGATGTTCGGGATAGCGATATTGCTGGTGCTCGGTTCGGGTTTTCTTCATTCGGCATGGAACCTGTATACGAAGAAGAGTCTGAACAAGAACGTGTTTCTTTGGTTTTGCCAGCTTGTCGCCGTGATTGCGTTTTTGCCGTGGACGATTCTGGAATGGGACGGCGGCCAATGGAACGGAACGGGCATCCTGATCGTCCTTGCCTCCATGCTTTTACACGGACTCTATGTCATTTTACTCGCAGCCGCTTATTCCGCAGGGGACTTGTCGCAAGTGTACCCGATCATGAGAGGGACAAGCCCATTGTTGGTTCCGCTCCTTGCGGTGATCTTTCTTCAGGAACAATTATCTTTAATCGGGTGGTTAGGCGTTGTCTCGATTGTACTAGGCATTGTCCTGTTGAGCGACGTAAAGTTCAAGCGAGACGGCTTGTCGTCGTCCAAAGCGCCTCTACTGGCACTAGCCGTGGGAGTGTGCATAGCCGGCTACATCATAGTGGATAAAATCGCTCTCGACTACGTATCCCCGGTCGTGCTGAACGAAGCGACGAATATCGGCAATCTGTTGATTCTTTCCTGGGTGACTTTTCGCTCCGGCGCGATTAGACAAGAACTTCAAGTTAATTGGAAGATAATGCTGCTGGGCGGAATCATCGCTCCGGGCGGATATCTGCTGTTCTTATATGCGCTTTCTCTCGCGCCGGTAGCCCAGCTTTCGCCTATGAGGGAGATAGGCACCGTGTTCGGCACGTTGATGGGGATTTTTATCCTTCGGGAAAAGCAAGGGAAAAGACGAATCCTGACCTCCCTGTGCATTACGGCCGGAGTCGTTGTTTTGGGGATATGGGGGTAGGTTTGACTGAAGCGATCAATCGCGTTGACAAGACAATAGCTATATGTGAGAATTTAATTAGCTATATTAGCTAAAAAAATCTCGCATTGGGGGAGAGCGCATGAAAGTCAGCTCTACCGAGGTGCAAAATAACTTCGGGAAGTATTTGGCTATCGCAGCGCACGAAGACGTTGTTGTAACGCGCAACGGCAGGGAGATCGCCAAGCTGACGAAGGTGGACGAGATCAGCGCCGGAGTCGTCGCGGAGCGCCGAGCTTCGTACGAATTCGGAAACGATGGCGGCCGGAAGGCAGCGTTCGAAGAGTTTCAGGCGCTGTCGAAGGACAATGAAGAGGAACGGTACGAATATATCGACGGCGAGATCTACGCGATGGCCTCGCCCAAGACGGATCATCAGATCGCGCTGATGGAACTGGCGGTCATGTTCCACGATTGGTCTCAAGGAAAGTCGTGCCGGCCGTTCGTCGCGCCTTACGATATTCAATTGCGTCGAATCGAAAGACAGGACCAGCTCAACGTCGTGCAGCCTGACCTCATGATCATTTGCGATCTGGAGGAGCATCTTGACGCAGACGGGTATTACAAGGGCGTACCGGCCTTGCTTGCGGAGATCTTGTCGGAGAGCACCCGGCGCAAGGATCTGCTTCGCAAAGCCGATTTGTATATGAGGAGCGGCGTGAAGGAGTACTGGATCGTGAACCCGTTCTCGAAGGAAATTACGGTATACCGGTTTGCGGATGGGGAGATCGCGGAGAACGTGACGTTCCGGCTCGGAGAGACGGCTAAGTCCTATATCTTCGAGGGGTTGAGCGCGGAGCTGAATCGCCTGTTTCGGTAATGCCTCGAAGGGACGGCTGCGGTCGCATTTTAATCCTCCGTCGATCTAGTGTACACTGAAGGTATTACGACATTTCGAGGAGGTTCGATCATGGGAATTTACGATTTTAAAGCGAACACGATCAAGGGAGAAGAAGTCGGGCTCGATACATACCGGGGCCAAGTCGTCCTCATCGTCAACACGGCCAGCAAGTGCGGATTGACGCCTCAGTACGAAGGGCTCGAGAAGCTGTATCAGCAGTACAAGGATCGCGGCCTCGTCATTCTGGGCTTCCCTTGCAATCAGTTCGGCGCCCAGGAGCCCGGCTCCAACTCCGAGGTCGAACAGTTCTGCCAAGTGAACTACGGCGTATCCTTCCCCCTTTTCGAAAAGATCGACGTCAACGGAGACGCCAGACATCCGCTGTACGCCTATCTGACCGAGGAGAAGCCGTTTGAAGGCTTCGACCAGACGCAACCGTCCGGACAGAAATTCCACGCGATGTTTGCCAATAACATGCCGGACAAGCTGCTGGACAACGACATCAAATGGAACTTCGCCAAGTTTCTTGTCGATCGCGACGGTCAGGTCATCGCTCGGTTTGAGCCTCCCGTTCTTCCGGACGAGCTCGCCCCGGAGATCGAGAAGCTGCTGTAAGGTATGTAAAGCGGCCCCTGCCATGGCGGGGGCCGATTTTTGGCAGGCGTGCCCAGGGGAGTGCCAGAGGTCGGCGGAGGTGCCCAAGGCCCCAAAATGGCCTTTTTTGGCCTTAGCCGCGCGGCTTGGGAAGCGCGGAGGCACTTTTTTGGCCTTAGCCGCGCGGCTTGGGCAGCGCCGAGGCACTTTTTTGGCCTTAGCCGCGCGGCTTGGGAAGCGCGGAGGCACTTTATTGGCCTTAGCCACGCGGCTTGGGAAGCGCCGAGGCACTTTTTTGGCCTTAGCCACGCGGCTTGGGAAGCGCCGAGGCACTTTTTTGGCCTTAGCCGCGCGGCTTGGGAAGCGCCGAGGCACTTTTTTGGCCTTGGCCGCGCGGCTTGGGAAGCGCCGAGGCACTTTTTTGGCCTTGGCCCCGCGGCTTGGGAAGCGCCGAGGCACTCACCTCGCTGCCAGCGTGGATGTTGCTCCGAATCGAAAAACTAAGCCAATAAAGGACTCACCAACTCATACCGAGGCAATCGGGATAGAGGGGCGTCCACTTCCGTCAGGCAAGGCCCGACGATCGTCGAGCCGTCGTCGCCCAGCCACTGGCCCCGCGGGAAACGGATCAAGCGACGTCGTTCCCCTTGCTTGACGACCGGGGCAACGAGCAGGCGATCGCCCAGCATGAATTGATCGTTCGCATCCTCCAAGCTTTCTTCCGGGAATACGTAGGCCATATGGCGCATGATCGGTTCGCCGGTGTTCGCCGCATGCCGCGCGAGCTCAAGGATGGTGTCGCCCAACTCCGCATGGAGCTTGGCCGCGGCGATGCAGCAATCCAGATGCTCGCGATCCAGGACGCGCCAAGGCGCCGTGGAGAACTGCATCATCGGGAACAAGGCGGAGCATTGGGCGTACCGGACGAACAGCTCCTGATCGATGCGAAAATCGGGATTGTTCTCCACGTCCCCGATCAGCCCGCCCCCGATCATGTCGGGGCAAATGTAAGCATAGCCGGCCAACCCTTGCGCCAGCCCGTTGGGAATGAGCGAGGCGAGCCCGTTGTCGTCCCAGCTGTGCTGTCTGTCCCGGAGCCGCTGTACGAGCGGCTGTCCGGCTTTCTTCCAGCAGGCTCTGTATTCGTTGAACGCGTACCGAAGTCCGACATCCGCCCAAGCCTCGCAATGTCCGTTCGGATGCTGCGGCACCGCGCTGCGATCGGAAGCGCGGTAATATTCGGGATCTCCGGCGTCGAACTTGAAGCCGTCGATTCCGTACTCCTCCATAAGCCCCTGCAACTGCGCGTGGTACCAATCCGCAGCCGCCGCGTTCGTCATATCCAGAACGGCGCTGTACCCGTTCCACCATCTGCGGATCGCGATCTCGCCGTTCTCGTCGCGGAGGAGATAATCACGGCTTTCCAACCAGCGGAAATTCGCGGCGTTATCCGGACTGACGAACGGACATGTCCACAGCATGACCTGAAAGCCGAGCCGATGCAGCTCGTCCGTCATCGCCTTCGGATCGGGAAACCGGTCGCTGCGGAATTTCCATACTCCGTAATCCTCCATCCAATTGTCGTCGATCATCAGAATGCCCGGGGGCAGGCCGTTCGCCAACACGTCCTTCGCGTATTGGAGCGTTCGCGCCTGGGTCGGTTCGTATTGCATCTCGATCCATAGATTGTATTGCGGTACCGTGAAGAACCGGGCGTCGGGCAGCGAGTCCGCGGGCGGGAAATAAGCGCCGGAAGCGGCCCGGAACGCACTGCGGAGATCGCTCCCGCGCTCCTCCAGCACCAGCTCCCCCTCTTCGCATTCCGCCGTCAAGGTGTTATCCTTGAACTGAAACCGGATCGGATACTCGGACCAGACGAACCGGCCTTTGCTCGAGACGAGCAGAGGAACCGCCTGATTGCCGCCGATGCCGGCGATCAAGTCTTTGGCGAACGGCTTCGGCCCGTAAGGCATCGCGCCTCCGTCCGTAATATCGCCTCCCCACCATACTTCTCCTTCCAATAATCGAACTTGCAGTCGTCGCTGGCTCATGGCTCCCATCCTTTCCCTTATTGCTTATGAGCATATCCGAATCGCGAAGTTCGGAATAGGGGCGACCTTGCGTTCTTTTTACACGATCTTGCGAAAATAGGAGGGCTGGGCCATGTCCGACAAAGGGTCGAACGTATACTTGATGATGCTTGGCGACGCTTATCCGTATAATGTATTCGAGCCTGAATTCAACAATGGGCATACGATATTCTCCTCACACTGGCACGAAATTTGCCTTGAAATCATTTTGGTCACGCGAGGGGAAGTCGAACTGCATATCGGCGGCAAGCCGTTCATCGGTGTGCCGGGAGATATTTTCCTGATCGAGGAGGGGGTCATCCACAGCGGATACGTGGTCGATGAACCTCCGGGTTATTACACGATCTTGCTGGATCGCGACAGATTGGCCAGCTCGGATTTCATGAATGTCGCGTCCCGTACCTTGCTGACTGGCAAACTTCGCTTGCCTGCGCGGCTTCGCAGCGGAGAGGATGCTCCTTACGAAGCCTGCGCGCTTGCGATTCGCGCCATTATCCACGAATTCACGCGGAAAGCGGAAGGGTACGAGATCGCCATGAAGTCGTATTTGCATATTTTGCTGCTGGAGCTGGCCCGGAGCTACGGAGAATTCTCCGCGCGAACCGAGCGAAGAAGCGAGACGGCGGAGCGTAATATGGAACGGCTTAAGGAAGCGATCACTTACATTGAGTCGAATTACAGAGAGCGGTTAACCGTCGGCGAAACGGCGCGGGTTGCCGGAATGAGCCCCTATTATTTCTGCCGCATGTTCAAGCATGCGGTCGGCCGAACGTTCACGGAGTTCATTCATCTGTACCGAATCGGCCAAGCGGAGACGCTGATCCGCACGACCGCTCTGCCGATCTCCCTTATCGCCGAGCGGACCGGGTTCGGCACCGTTCAATACTTGGACGAGCTGTTCAAGCGGTACAAGGGATGCACGCCGACGCAATTGCGCAAGCAACCATGGCCATGAACCGAATATTAACGCTGATATGCGAGGAGTTCCGCCGCTGCCGATGAGAGCAGCGGGGGGATTTCTCGACGTTTCAGAAAGTATAAAATCCGCTATCCTTATCTGAATCTTCTCCGACAAACCGCATTCATCGTCCTGAGGACGCCGAAGGCGGTTTTGTTTGCATTCTTTCATTATTCTTTTATTGGCGTCTGGTATAATCCACGTAAATCATGTCGAGAGGAACGGACGCCAATGCCGAAAACAGTCGAAGCACGCAAAGGGGAAGAAAGCTCCGTCCGGAGCAGATCGTCGTCCCGGGTCGACGAGGATTTGCAGGAGCAGGCGGAGGAGGAGAGCCAGGAGTCGGACAAGTCCGCCATCCTGGAGCGGCTGAAAGCCCAGGGGGCGGTTCAGGTGTTCCCGGATATGGGAGCGGGAGCGCGAGCCAAGACCCCGAGCCCCGAAGAAGCGCCCGAGGCGGAAGAGGAAGTCGAAGAAGCGCCGGTGCAAGCGCCCGTTCCGGCCGTGGAAGCTCCGTCGGAAGCGCCGGTCGCGCACGAAGCCGAAGCGCCGAAGGCCGGCGGAGAGCCGGAGTCGTCCGAGAGCGAGTCGGAGGGAGCCGGAGGAGTCGACCCGGCTTTTCACGAACGCGTGCAGAAGATGACGGACGCGGCCAACAATCCGAAATGGTACGATCTTCCCCAGCGTATCCGGAACGAGCGCCACGGCAAGTGGGACTTGTCCGAGAGCCGCGAGCGGAGCGGCAATCGCGCCCGGGACGAAAATCTCGAAGAGGACGTGCGGACGAACAAGATCGAGAATAGGCTGATGCCGGGCAAGTTCGACGTGAAACAGAAAGCCAAAAACGCGATAAACGATATCGTGGATAACCCGGGGCAGACCGCAGTCGGCATGATTCCTCTGTTGGGCAAGGGACTTAAGCAGAAGATGGCCGAGAAATACGACGTAAAGGAACGCGATTTGCTCAAGGGCATAGCGGCGACGACGGGCAACGAGGCGATCAAGACGAGCGCGGCTACCCAGGCGCAAGCGGTCGGCACGAAAATTACGGCTGATCGGGTGAAGGCGGGAATCGGCACGGTGACGGGAATCGTAGGCGATCTTGTACCCGGAGCGGGAGTGGCAACGGGCGCGGTAAACGCTGCGGCCGGACTCGCGGGCAATCTCGCCACTTCCGGCTCGCGCAAGCAGGTGAACAAGGCGCGGGCGCGCCAGGAAGCCCGCAGAGATATGGGCAAGAAGGAGTTCTCGGCGTACGAGAATATCGACGAATTCATCGGCTTGGAGAAGCAACGGCATGCGCTCGTCGCGGCGGGCAAGGGCAAGGCGGATGTAGGAGCGCCGGTCGTCGACAGCGACGAGCAGGTCAAGCGGCTGACCGCCCATGCGCGCGGAGAAACGGCGCATCACAAATACTACAAGCAACGAGCCAAGGAAGTGGAGAAGGAGCGCGCGGAGGCGGCGAAGCCGAAATCGGAGGAAGGCGGGCTGATGTCCCGCATGAAGCGGATTTTCGGTCGGTCGTAACGCTCGGTTTCTACCATTCTATCGTTCGGCTGGAGGGGCAAAATGGAGCAGGTTGTCGCGGGAACGGGAATGGAGACGGGACAGGATTCGGAAGACGTCGGGGCTAAGATCGTGACGCCTTTTCGGGACGGGACGGATTACGTCCGGGGATGGCTGGATTGGCTGGACGCGGGCATCGCTCTCATACTGCATCGGAGAGAGCGGATAGATAAGGAATTCACTTCCGCCACGGAGTCGTTCGGCAAAGGGCCGGGGGCTCGGGAGGGAAGTTTGCGTGGTCCGGATAGCGGGCGAACGTTCGGGGAGACAGAGGACGAGACTGAGCGGGAGCTGTCGCTGCAATGGGAACGCGCGCGCGGCAGAGCGGAGCTTGCCGCAAGTCTTGGCGAGGGCGACGGCGCGTTTCTACCGCTTCCGTATTTGGCTCGTCTGTTCGGGCTGACTGCGCTGGAGCAGAGAATCGTCGTCGTCTGTCTGGCGGCGGAGGTGGATCGGAAGTACGAATCGGCGTTCGCGCTGCTGCAAGGCGAGCGCGGCGCGACGTATCCGAGCCGGGATCTGGCCGCGTCGCTCGCCGCGAGCGATGCGGACGAACGCAGGCTGGCGATCCGGATCATGCGGGACGACGGCGTGTTGAACCGCTATTTCCTGCGGGAAGCGGCCGGCGCGCGCAAGGGCGGTACGACCATCAACAGATCCTGTCGCCTGGACGAACGAATTGTCAGATTTGCGCTCGATTCCATCTCCATGCCGGAAGAGCTGGGGCGTTACATGGAGATTGTATCCCCCTCCGAGGAGCCGCCGCCGCTGCTGGGCCATTTCGACATTCAAACGAAGCTGCGCAGCTGGCTGACCCATCGAATCGCCGAGGACGGAGCTTCGCTGGTCGTCTCTCTATGGGGAGCCGAAGGCGCGGGGGGCAGGACGCAGGTGGCCCATGTCGGAGTTCACTTTAAGGAAGCGCTGCTGTACGTGGATATGGCCAAGCTTCCGGAGGCAGACGAGAGCGGTCCGGACGCCTTGGATGGAGTGTTTCGCGAGGCGGCCATCCAGCAGGCGATTCCCGTGTTTTACGGCTTTCGGGCCGCTGGCGACGGAGAAGCAGCGGACAGACGCCGCAAGACCGCGCTGCTGGAACGGCTGGCCCGACTTCCAGGCACCGTTTTCCTGCTGTCGGAGGAGCCTTGCCGCCCGCTCGACCGCCGCGGCGTCATCGGGCTGGAGCTGGAAGTTCCGGGACTGTCGGAGGAGGAGAGGATCGAGGCGTGGCGAACCCTTGCGATCGCTTACGAGCTGGAGGACGGCATCGATTGGGGAGCGCTGTCGTCGCGCTTCGTCTTCCATCCCGGACAGATCGAGAGCGTGCTGGCAGCGGCCCGCGCTTCGGCCCAGTGGAGAGCGGCCGGCGGGGGGCAGGAGCTCGTCGGCTGGAGCGATCTGATTCAAGCGTGCTACAAGCAGCTGAGCCACAACCTGGGCGCGAAGTCGAAGCGGCTGTCGCCGAAGCACCGCTGGGACGACCTCGTGCTTCCCGAACCCCAGACCCGCAAGCTGCAGCATGCGTGCAACCATATCCGCTACAAGCACACGGTGTACGGCTCATGGGGATTTCAGCGCAAGCTCTCCTACGGCACGGGGGTCAGCCTGCTGTTCTCCGGACCTCCGGGCACGGGAAAGACGATGGCGGCGGAGATCGCGGCCAACGAACTGGATATGGAGATTTATAAGATCGACCTGTCTCAGATTATTAGCAAATACATCGGGGAAACCGAGAAAAACTTGCGCGACATTTTCGACGAAGCCCAGTCGAGCTATGCGATTTTATTTTTCGACGAAGCCGACGCGCTGTTCGGCAAGCGTTCCGAGGTCAAGGATTCCCACGACAAGAACGCCAACACGGAAGTCGCGTTTCTGCTGCAGAAGATGGAGGAGTACCGGGGCATTTCCATCCTGGCGACCAACTATTTGCAGAACATGGACGAAGCCTTTTTGCGGCGCATCAATTACGTGATTCGCTTCCCGTTCCCGGACGAGAAGCAGCGGGAGACGATCTGGAGAAGCATCTTCCCGCGGGAGACGCCGCTCGCTTCCGATCTCGACTGCGGCTTCCTGGGCCGCAAGCTGCAGATGTCGGGCGGCAGCATCAAGAACGTCGCCCTCACCGCGGCTTTCCTGGCGAGCGGAGCCGGAGAGGCGGTCGGCATGAAGCGCGTTTTTCAGGCGTACCAATACGAGCTGGACAAGACGAATCGCACGATTACGCGGGACGAGCTGGGGGAATACGGCTACTTCTTCGAGGAGATTCGCAACGGCTAGGGCGTGTATCTGCTATCCTCGGAGGTTGCATACACGCCCTAGCTCGCCTTATGTCGAAAAAACGATTCGGACTGCGGTCTTCGGATGTTATGATGATAGCGAAGGGGTTTTATTCCCGAGCCGGACCGAGGAGTTCCGACCCGGCCGCCAATCATCGCAAGCAAGGGAGCCGTCTTCGTGGATATTAAGCAGTGGATGTCGATCCTCCTGTTCGCCGCCGCGGCGATCATGCTGTTCATCTCATGGCTTTCCTACCGGAAGCGCCATCTGCCCGCAGCCAGAACGGTTCTATTCATGATGCTGACGGCGGCCTTCTATGCGCTGGGCTATGGGCTTGAGGTGCTCAGCCGAACTCTGGACGAGTTTAAGCTGTCGCTGCAGATCGAATATTTGGGCATTCCTTTCGTTTCCACGCTGTGGCTGATTCTCGTCCTCCAGTTTACGGGGACCGCCGCAAAGCGAAGGAAACAGCTGTCGGCAGCGCTAATGGTCGTTCCGGCGCTGGTGTTCGGATTTCACTTGACCAACGATTGGCACCATCTCGTATATGAGCGTTACATCTTGAATACGGATTCCGCGGTTCCGCTGTACACGACGATCAAAGGCTTCTGGTACAAGGTTCACGGCCTCTACAATTATGGCGTGATGGTGTGCGGAATGTTGCTGTTTTTTCCGATGTTTTGGCGTTCTCCTCCCATCATGCGCAAGCAGATCGTCATTCTCGCCTTGGGCGGGGCCGCTCCGATGCTGTTGAATGCGATGTTCTGGTTCGGCGTTCAAGTCGACTTGACGCCGTTCGGATTCGTCGTGTCGGGAATCGTGTACGTATGGGGAATCTATCGCTTTAACCTGCTGCGGCTCATGCCGCTCGCGCAGGCGAAGCTGTTCGATACGATCCGGGACGGGGTTGTGCTGATTGACGGAGACGACCGGATCGTGAGCTTTAATCGGGCTGCGGCGTCCGTACTAAGCGAGTTGTCCGACATTGCCCGCTATCCGGCGGAGGCTGCCAAGGCTTTGTCCGCTCACCCGGAACTGCTGGCAAGCATTCTCGGTTCCGGTACGGGAGAGGCCCAATTTCCGTTTCGCCGAACGGACGGGGAACGGACCCGGCATTACGCCTGCAGCTTAACTCCGATTGTGGAAGCGGACGCGCAGCCGATCGGCAAAATTCTCATGCTCAACGACATTACGGAGCTGAAGGAAAATGAGGCGCGGCTGCGCGAGAACGCCCGTCAGCTCGCCGAGCTGAATGCCTTCAAGGATAAGCTGTTTACCGTCGTCGCGCACGATATCCGGGACCCGATCGCGCTTCTCGTCAGCCTGACCGAGCTGCTCGGCGAGGAGCTGACCGCCGCCGATCGGGAGGAGCATGCCGAGCTGTTCCGCGAGCTGAAGGACCAGGTGCACGGCACCTTCCATCTGGTCGAGCAATTGCTGGACTGGTACCGCAGCCAGAAGGGCCAAGTCCAGTTCCGTCCGATGAGCTGGAATTTGCAGCAGGTCGTCCGCCAGGCGCTGTCGCTCGCGGGAGCGAAGGCGGGCATTAAGCGGATCGCGCTGACGGAGCGAATCGACGATCGGCTTGCGGTGCGCGCCGACAAGGAGATGCTGGACTTGATCTTGCGCAATCTGCTCTCGAACGCGATCAAGTATACGGGGGTCGGAGGCGAGGTCGAGGTCGGCGCCGCCTTGGAAGGCGAGTCGGTCGTCGTCTCCGTGCGCGATAACGGAGCGGGGATCGATCCGCGAATTTCGGAGCTGCTTCGACTGGAGGAGCCGTTCTTCAAGCCGACGGTTCCCGGAGACGATTCGGCCAGCGCCAGATTCGGTCTCGTCCTGGCACGGGAGTTCGTGCGGATACACGGCGGAAGGCTTTGGTTCGACAGCGTTCCGGACGAGGGGACGACCTTCTATTTCTCGTTGTCCGGTTCCGCGGGCGGCCGGGAAGAGCACGTCGACGCGAAAGGGAGGCGGGAGGCCGTTGAAAGCGATTTTGGTGGACGATGAACCGACGATGCATCTGATTTTGCGTAAAATGCTGGCCAAGCTGCCGGAGATTCAGGTAGCGGGCGCATTTACGGATACGGGAGCGGCGGAGGCCTATTTGCGGCAGAACGGGGACGTCGGCCTCGCTTTCGTGGACATCTCCATGCCGGGCGAGAGCGGACTGAGCTTTGCGGCCGGCATGAACGCGGCCGGTTCTCCGGTGCAGATCGTCTTCGTCACGTCGCACAAGGAATACGCGCTGGATGCTTATGAACTGTCCGTGCTGGATTATCTGGTGAAGCCCGTCACCCAGGAGCGCCTTCAACGTACCGTTCAGCGCGCGCTGAAGACGACGAATTGGACGTTGCCGCAGACGGCTCCGGCAACGCTTGAAGCGGACAAGACCGCCGTCACGCTGCTGGGGGACGTCGTCGTAAGCAACGCGGCGGGCCGCGTCAAATGGATCTCTCGCAAATGCGCCGAGCTGTTCGCTTATTTGCTGCTCCACCGGGGCCGCAGAATTCCGCGTTCCCGGCTGATCGTCGATATTTTCGGGGGCATGGAGCACGAGCAGGCGCTGAAATACTTGAATACGTCGATCTACCAGCTGCGCAAATCGTTGGAGCCTCTCGGCTTGCGCGATGCGGTGCGCTCCGAGAACGACGGCTACGCGCTCGAGCTGGCGGCCGATTCCGCGATCGATTGCGCGGAGTTCGAGGCGCAGGCGAGCCGGCTGCGGACGATTACGCCCGACAACGCGGAGCTGGCGCAGCGGATCGAGCGCTCCTATACCGGCGATCTGTTCGGAGACCGGGCGTACGTCTGGGCCGTTCATGAAACGGAGCGTTACGCGGAGCTGTACGCGTCGCTCGCCGTAAGGCTTGTCGAAGCCTATCTCTCCATGGGCAACGCGACAGCCGCGATAAGCTTGCTTTCGAAGCTGAATCAGCGCAATCCGCTGGACGAATCGGTCGTCCGCTTGCTGATGCTGGCGCGCGCGCAAATCGGGGACAGGAACGGAATCAACGCGCTGTACGCCGATTACGTTCGGCTGCTCGACCGCGAGCTGGGCATCGGCCCGCCCGACGATTTGGCCGGCTATTACGAGAAGTTGACCCTTTAATCCGGGAGGCGTTGGAGGGGATAACAACAGGTGAGAGACACTCGCGAATAGGTTCGGAATTCAAAGTCGGCGATGTCAGGTTCCACTCCTGGCATCGCCGGCTTTTTGCGATTATTCGTTATGGAAGATTCAAGCATGGTAAGTCTCGTTGTCCGATTACGAAAGCTCGACGAGGCGCGGCGTCAGCATATGTTTACGCGGCTCGGTTCCTTTTGCGATGGAATCCACGATCATTCGCGCCGCGATCGTGCCCATTTCAAACGGAGATTGGTCGATATAAGCGTGCGGAGAGACGCAATCCGGGTACAGAAGCGGTTGATCGCAACAAATGATGCGGACATGCTGCAGGCCGAGCTCGGCGCAAGCTTTCCCGACGTAACGGGCCAGCAGCGCGTCGACGGCGGCGATGGCGTCAAGATCCCGGTTGTTCTCCAGAAATTCGATGATTTCCTGAGGGATGTCGTCCGTCCTCGATTGCTCGAGTATAGAAGTAGATACCGAGAGGATTCTCTCCGGAGACAAAGGTTCTTTCCCTTTCTGGGCAAGCGCGTTTTGAAACCCGTTTACCCGATCGCTTACGCCGATCGTGTATAAGGGAGGGTAGGTCACGAGCCCGATTGATTGGGCATTCCGCTCGATCAGGTAATCTACCATAAGCGTGCCGATTTCTTTCGTGTTGCAAAATACGCCGTTGGTACGAATGTCGCGCATCGTTCTCTCGACGAGAACGACGGGATGCTTGTTCAGTACAAGGCGGACAATATCATCGTTGAAATGCTGCTCTCCTTGGCTGGCCACGATAATCATGCCGTCCACTGGGATGTTCAGAAAGTCGTGGATCGTCTCGGATTCCTCCTCGCGATTTGAGATTCTCTTGAATACGAAGTGATAGGAAAGCTGAGTCAATGCGGACTCGACTCCGGAAATCAGCATGGACGAGTAGTGGGACTCCATCCACGGCATGATGAAACCGATCATCTTCGTGCGGTGCTGCAGAGGAAGGAAGGGCGTCTGATGGGTCTCCGTTGGGAGGGAGCTTTGGTTTCGATCGGCGACGAAGGTTCCTTTGCCTCGGTGCCGGTAGAGAAAACCGTCGTTCACCAAACCGAGCATGGCATGTTTCGCCGTGATTCTGCTGACCTGAAACTGATCGGCGATTTCCCGTTCGGGAGGGATTTGATAGTGCGGCGGCCAAAGGCCTCTCTCTATCTGCGCGATAATATAATCCTGAATTTGCGAGTATAAAGGCTTCTTCGCGTTCATGTTCTGGATCCACTCCGGAATCGTTGATAAAGTCGAATCCCCGTTTTCGGGATTTTGATGAAAGTATATAACATTAATATTGATATATCAATAGAGGGTATTGTGGAGTAATCCAATGAAAACTTTCGGGAAGTACCAATAATGGATTGATCCAGATGCTGATGTTAACCCTAATCTTTCCAATATGATAATACTAATATAACTTTAAAATTAAAATAACGTATTGACATAACCAATTTACCGATGTTAATCTTGATTTGCAAACGCTTACCCTTAGAGTGGCAGGGATTTATCGCTCTTTGTTTCTGAGGAATTGGATATAACTTTTTGGGGGGTTGGAGAACAATGAACGGAAACATCGTGGATTTGTCGTTGGATATTTACCATGCCGCACCGACGTTTCCTCTGGATCCGAAATGCGCGGTCATCGTCCATCACACGGTCGACAGTATGGGGTACAACATTTCGCAGCTCGTCATGAGCACTCATCAAGGCACTCATCTGGACGCTCCATTCCATTTCCTCGACGACGGGAAGACAGTGGAGCAGCTCGATTTGAACAAGTGCATCGGAGACGCGCTGCTCGTCGATTTGTCCCATAAGAAGCCCAAGGAAGCGATCACGATTGAAGATTTCGCTTCCGAGGCTCACCGGATCGGCGAAGGAACCCGGCTTATCTACCGCACGGACTGGTTTAAGCAATATCCGCAGAAGCGCTATTTTTCCGATTTTCCCTACATGACAATCGAACTGGCGCAATGGCTGGCGGAACGTAAAATCGCGATGATCGGCATGGACGTCCCGACGCCGAATCCGACCGATTTCGACCCGGTTCATAAAATTTTGCTGCAAGCGGAGATCGTCATCGTGGAAGGATTGGCGAATCTGGGCGACATTGGAGCGGACGAATTCTTTTTCATGGCGGCGCCTTTGCGAATCAAGGGGCGCGACGGTTCGCCGGTAAGAGCGCTGGCGATGCGGAAATAAACGGCGGAGGGAAAAGATGAGCAAGTACTTGGTAGCGGTTACGGATTCCGGATTTCCCGACTTGGAGCAAGAGAAGAGCATTTTACAGCCGCTGGGCTTCGCTTTCGCCGAAGGGCAATGCCGGACGGAGAGCGAGGTCGCCGCTCTGTGCCGCGACGCGGACGCCGTGTTGACCCAGTGGGCGCCGGTGACGGCGGAAGCGATCGAATCGTTCGAGAAATGCCGGGTGATCGTGAGATACGGCATCGGAGTCGACAACGTCGATCTCGAAGCGGCCAAACGCAAAAATATCCCCGTCGTGAACGTTCCCGATTACGC
Organism: Cohnella sp.; assembly: GCF_041641335.1. NCBI lineage: Bacteria > Bacillati > Bacillota > Bacilli > Caryophanales > Paenibacillaceae > Cohnella > Cohnella sp. The sequence goes on from NZ_JBEPYQ010000010.1 coordinate 44,574, forward strand.
GGTTCAGGAAGTGGCCGATCATACGCTTTCCTTGATGCTGGCCATCGTTCGCAAAATTCCTCAAGTCGTGCAACGGGTGAGAGACGGCATATGGGACATTTCCCCCTGCCGGCCGATTATCGGTCTGCAGGACAAAACGATCGGCTTGGCCGGATTCGGCAATATCGCGAAAGCGGTGCTGAAGCGGGCGGCGGCGTTCGGTCTTAAAACGATTGCCTATGATCCGTACGTCAACGAGTCGGCTATGGCCGAAATGGGCGTGGAGAAGGCGGAGTGGGAGACGCTGCTCGCCCGCAGCGACATTTTGTCGGTCCACATGCCGCTTACGCCGGCGACAAAACGGATGTTGAACGCGGAGGCCTTCGACAAGATGAAGCCGACAAGCTTCCTGGTCAATACCTCCCGCGGAGGGACGGTCGACACCGACGCCTTGATTGACGCCCTTCGCGACGGCAAGATCGCGGGAGCCGCGGTCGACGTGCTGGAGCAGGAGCCGATTGCTTCCGACAGCCCGCTGCTGAAGCTGGACAATTGCCTCGTCACGAGTCATTGCGCCTGGTATTCGGAAAGCTCTCTTCTTCGTCTACAGGAGTATGCGGCGCTCGAAATCAAAAGATTGTTTTCCGGGGAGCGTCTGCTGCACGTGGTGAACGGAGTCGGCAAAGATTAGTTTGTAACGGAACGTAACCGAAGCGGCGGAGGTTGAAAGCGGCAATGAAATCACTTGTATATCTGGGAGCCAGACAGTTGGCGGTCGAGGAGAGAGACGTTCCGGAACCGAAACCGGACGAGGCGATTCTTCGCGTTGAAGCCGTCGGGATTTGCGGCAGTGAATTGGAAGGGTATTTGGGACACAGCAGTATTAGAAAACCACCCCTCGTGATGGGGCACGAATTTTGCGGATCGATCGTTCGTTTGGGGAGCGATGTAAACCGGTTCGCGATCGGAAGCAAGGTCATCGCGAACCCGCTCGTCTCTTGCGGGACGTGCGACCGCTGCCGGATCGGCAAGGGGAACATCTGCCGCAACCGGCAGATCGTCGGAATACACCGTCCGGGAGCGTTCGCGGAATTCGTCGCCGTACCCGCAGCGAATCTATATTCCGTACCCGCGGCAATGGACTCCAGCCTGGCCTCCTTGGCGGAGCCGCTCGCGGTGTGCATCCATGCGGTCAAGCTGGGGTTGAAGCCGTATGAAAATTTGATGATCTACGGAGCCGGGCCGATCGGGCTGTTAACGCTGCAAGCGGCGTTGACGATGGGCGCCGATCGCGCGCTGGTGATAGACAGACAACCCGACAGGCTTGCTTTCGCCAAGCAGCTCGGCGCCGAGACCGCAACGCCGGAGCAGGCGGAGGAGGCGCGCAAGAAGTTGTTCGGCGCGCGCGGAGTGGATACGATCATCGATTGCGTAGGCGTTCAATCCACTCGAGAGGATGCGGTCCGTAGCATTAATCCCGGCGGCACGATCGTAGCGGTAGGACTGGGACAAGATCAATCCTTGCTCTCCATGAACCACGTCGTGCGTCAGGAAATCGCGATCGTCGGATCGTACACGTATTCGGACGAAGATTTCGAGCAGGCGGTCAAGTTGTTGTCTCAAGGCAAGGTAACCGGGGAGGGCTGGTCGTCGACATGCGGATTGGAGGATGCGGTCGGAGTGTTTGCGGATCTTGCCGACGGCAAGGCCAAGTTCAGCAAATATATCATCAATCTTTCAGAAGGAGCGAGGTAAAATGAGCAGGTTAGCGGGCAAAACGGCTATCGTAACGGGCAGCACCAGAGGGATCGGCAGAGGAATCGCCGTCCGCTACGGCAGAGAAGGAGCGAACGTGGTTGTATCGGGCACGAACGCGGAGCTGTGCGAGGAGGTGGCGGAATCGATCCGCCGGGAAGGCGGATCCGCGATCGGCATCGTGTGCGACGTTTCCGATCTCGATCAGATCAATCGGCTGTACGATAAGACGCTGGAGAAATTCGGCGAAATCAATATCGTCGTGAACAATGCGGGAATTGCCGTATTCCAGCCCTTTATCGAAGTCGAACCGGAGACGGTGAGGAAAATTTGGAACGTCAATTTGTTCGGAACGTTCTTCAGCGGCCAGCGGGCGGCGAAGGAGATGATTCGGCAGGGCAAAGGCGGGAAAATTATCAATATGTCCTCTATTTCCGAAGAAGTCGGCACTGCCGATTTGACCCAGTATGCCATGACCAAAGGCGGCATTAAAATCATGACCAAGTGCATGGCGCTTGAGTTGGCCCAATACGGGATCAACGTCAACGCGATCGGCGCCGGCGTCATCGATACGGATATCAGCATGGAGGAGTTCTCCAAGCCGGGCATGAGAGAAGAGACCGTCAAGAGAATTCCTTGGGGCCGCATGGGAGAGCCGGACGATCTGGCTGGTACCGCGGTGTTCCTGGCGCACGAGGATTCGGATTACGTCACCGGAACTACGGTGTACGTCGACGGTGGTTTGCTTGCGATGTAACGCCAAAAAATAAAAAGAAATCAGGGAGGGTTTTTCAAGATGTCAAAAGTCATTCGTACAGCGCTATTCTCATTATCCGCCGCCGCTTTAGTCGCCGCAACCGCATGCGGCGGCAATAACGCGAGTCCCTCCGGTTCGACCGCAACGTCGCCCGCAGGCTCCTCCGAACCGGCCGGATCGGCGAACACGGGCAAAAAGGTTACGATATCTCATGCGGTGGGCGGAGACAGCCCGAGCCGCGACGTGTGGATGAAAGCGATCGGCGAAGCGGTCGGCGTCGAGCTCGACATTCAAGTGCTGCCTCTGGAGCAAATGGAACAAATCTACAAAGTAAAAGCCGGTACGAACGATCTTCCGGATTTGATCAGCTATCACCCGGGCGCGAGGACGCGAGACGACCTGCAGGCGAAGGACAAACTGATCGACCTGTCGGACATGCCGATCGTTCAAAATATATTGGACGACATCAAGCCCTATTACGTAGAACAGGACGGCAAAGTATACGGCGTGCCGGGACAGGCGCTGAAATTTGGCGGAATCGCGTATAACAAGAAAGCGTTTACGGAGGCGGGCGTCAGCATTCCGCAATCGCTCGACGAACTGTTCGCCGTCAGCGAGAAGCTGAAAGCGGCCGGCAAGGTTCCGCTCTACCTGTCGGCGAAGGATTCCTGGACGCTGCAAATTCCTGGACTTGCCGCCTTCTCGTACGACCAACTGCAGAGCCCGGGCATACTGGACAAAATCAATACGAATCAAGCTACGTTCAAGGACGCTGCTCATTTCATCGAAGCGTTCGATACGATGAAGAAGATGGTCGATCAAGGCTACGTGAACAGCGACTACTTGTCCGCTACGTACACGAACGGCTTGCAAGCCATTTCCGAGGGCAAGGCGGGCATGTATCCGGTGCTGACGAGCGCCTTCAGCACCATTCTGGACACGATGCCTGACCTGATCAACGACGTGGGTTTCTTCCCATGGCCGGTCGAAGGCGATAAGACGGTTACCGTATGGCCTCCAATGATCTACGGTATTCCGCAATCGAGCAAAAACGCCGACGCCGTCAAGAAGTACATCGAGTTCTTCGCCTCTTCCGAAGGACAGAAGATTTACTTCGACACGTTGCCGGCAGCCGGCGTACCGGCTTACAAAGGCGTCGAGCTTGACGAATCGAAACTGCTTGATCCGGTAAAAGAAATGATCGAAGTCACCAAAACGGCGAAGCAGTTCGCTACAGTCGACTTCAGCGTCGTCGCCAACATGGGCGCGTTCGGTCAAACGGTACAAGAAATTCTGATGGGCCAGAAATCGGGTGCGGATCTTGCCGCAGAGTTGTCCGACATTCTTGCGAAGAACGCGAAAGCCAAAGGCGCCCCGGGATTCTGATAGACGGCATAACGGATATTGGAGCCCCGTACGGGGCTTCAATATCGGATAGGGGAGATCAGATTGCATAAATTGGAACGCAAAACCTACTCGATTAGCTTCGCTATTCCTTGGCTGCTCATCTACGGCATTTTTTTCGTTTTGCCTACTTTGTTCAGCTTCTACTATGCGTTTACCGACTGGGATCTGACATCCGCGAAGTTTTCCGGGTTCAGCAACTTTGTCGAGATGTTCAACAACCCGGTGTTTTCCACGGCGCTGGCCAATACCGCTATTTTTACGATTCTGTCGATCGTCCTTAAAGTCGGAGTGTCCCTTGCGCTTGCCATGGCGCTGTATCATTGCATTGCCAGCAACTTTTTTCGTACGATCTTCTTCTCCCCTTACGTTCTGAGCTATATCGCGATCGGCGTCCTGTTTACTGCGATCATGCATCCGGAGATCGGCGTGTTGAACAAAGCGCTGCGAGCGATAGGATTGGATTTTTTGGCGCTGAATTGGCTCATCGAGAAAGGTCAGGTCATCTACTCCTTAGTCTTCATCGACGTCTGGAAATCGGCCGGTTTCCACTTGGCGATTTTTATCGCGGCGCTGCAGACTATCCCCTCCGACATGATGGAGTCGGCCTCCATAGACGGTGCGGGACCCTGGAAGAAGTTCCGCTATATTACGTTTCCGATGCTTGCGTCGGCGTTTAACGCCAACGTCATTTTCGCGCTTATCGTCGGATTGACGAAATTCGATCTCGTATTCGTCACGACGGGCGGCGGACCCGGTTATTATTCGGAAGTATTGAAAACATTGGTCTACAAGCAATTCGCCATGGGCCGATACGGACTGGCTACCGCCGGAGAGCTGATTATATTCGTGATCGTAATTACGCTTACCGTTACGATGAGGAAATTCCTGGACAAACGGGAGGTTGAAGTGTGATGAAAACGCGTTCCCTTCCGGTTGGACAAATCGTTCTCATTGCCGTGTTATCCGCTTTGAGCTTGCTTATCCTCGTTCCTTTTTACCTCATCTTCATCAATTCGTTGAAGTCGCCCGCTGAAGCGAGCGAATTGGGCCTTGCCTTCCCTTCGAAGCTGGAATGGAGCAATTATTCGAAAGTGTTCGAAGTCGCAGATCTGCCGCTCGCCTTTACGAACAGCATCGTGCTCACCTTCTCGAGCGTAGCGATCATTCTGATCTCGGCCGCGATGGCCGCATTCGCGATTCAGCGAAGAAAAGACGGTTGGAGTGCGGCATTAAACGTATTGGTTATGCTGGGTCTCGTCGTTCCTCCCGCCATCGTTCCGCTTTACAAGGTGCTTAGCTTTTTCCATCTGAACGGAACGATTCTTGGCGTCGTCCTGATCAACGTGGCGACCCGTTCGCCGCTCAGCGTATTTTTGGCGAACCAGTTCCTGAAGAGCATCAGCAAAGAGATCGACGAAGCCGCCATCATTGACGGCTGCGGCAAATATAAATTGTTTTTTCGGATCGTTCTTCCGCTAATGGGACCGATCATGGTCACGCTGTTTGTCTTTAACTCGACCTTCGTCTGGAACGACTTTATGTACGTACTCTATTTCTTGTCCAGCGGCAAACAGATGACTCTGCCTCTGACCATGTACTTATTTATCGGACAATTCGGATCGATGTGGAATCTTGTTTTCGCCAACATTCTGATCATCTCGGCTCCGCTTCTGATCATTTACTTTTTCGCGCAGCGCTTCATTATTGCCGGCATGACGGCCGGCGCCATCAAAGGCTGACGCTTATGGACAAACCCCAACGAACGAGGTGCTCATATGACATTCCGCCCAGAACGGTTAAGAGTCGAATATTTGGAAAATCCGCAAGGCATTGACGAACCGCGTCCCCGGCTCGGCTGGTCTATGGAAGCTTCGGGCAGAGGGGCTCGTCAAACGGCCTATCGCATTCTCGCGGCGACCGAACTGTCGCTTCTCGATGCCGAAGACGGCCGTGCATGGGATACCGGCAAGGTTGCGTCGGAGCAGTCGGAGCACGTGGAGTATGCGGGCGCTGAGCTGCAATCGGGGCAGCGGTATTATTGGAAAGTGAAAATATGGAATCAAAATGACGAGCCTTCCGCCTGGTCCTACGGAAGCTGGTCGATGGGACTGCTGCGCCGTGACGAATGGAAGGGCAAGTGGATCGGCCTGAAATCCGACGTCTTGCCGAACACAGAAATTCAGAAGCCTTCGGTCTATCTGCGCAAGACGTTCGAGATCGTCAAGCCGGTCAAGCGCGCGACGATGTATGCCACGGCGCTCGGCTTGTACGTTTGTCATATCAATGGATGCAAAGTCGGCGAGTACGTCTTCTCTCCGGAATTTACCGATTATAATACCCGGGTGTATTATCAGACCTTCGACGTGACCGGAATGCTCCGGCAAGGCGGCAACGGCATAGGTCTGACCCTGGGCCAGGGCTGGTATGCCGGTTACGTCGGGTTGTACGATTTTCAAAAATACGGCACAGATCCTTTTGGCTTGATGCAGTTGAACATCGAGTACGAGGACGGCAGCTCGTCGTACGTGGCGACGGACGAAAGCTGGAAAGCTTCCTTCGGGCCGATTGTTTCCTCCGACTTGATCATGGGCGAAATATGCGACGCAAGACTCGAGATGCCGGGATGGAACGAATTCGGTTACGAGGCGCCCGGTTGGCTGGACCCGAGCGTCAACTTCGACTACAAAGGGTATTTGAACGCGCAGTGCGGTCCTGATATCAAAGTGACGATGAGGCTTAAGCCGCAAAAAATAACGCGGGTCGCGCCTCGCAAATATATCGTCGATATGGGGCAAAACATGGTTGGCCGAGTGATCGCGAAGCTTCCGACAAACGCCGAATGGGGCGACCGGATAACGATTCGTCACGGCGAGGTGCTCACTCGCGAAGGCGAGCTGTATACGGACAATCTTCGCAACACGAAACAGCTCGACGTCTATATCGCGAACGGTTCGGGGAACGAGACATACGAGCCGACCTTCACCTTTCATGGCTTCCGGTTCGTCGAGTTCGACGGATATCCCGGGGAGCTGACGGAAGAATGCCTGGTCGGCGAAGTGATTCACTCCGCGATGGACGTCACCGGCCAGATCGAGACTTCGGACGAGATGGTGAATCGCCTGTTCAGCAACATTTTATGGACGCAGCGCGGCAATTTCCTCAGCGTGCCTACGGATTGCCCGCAGCGCGACGAGAGAGCGGGCTGGATGGGAGATGCGCAAATCTACTCGTTTACAGCCAGCTTTAATATGGAAGTCGCCTCTTTTTTCAAGAAGTGGATGATCGACGTCGAGGATGCGCAGAAACCGACAGGGGCGTTTGCCGACGTCTCGCCGCATTTGCCGTATTCCACGATCTCGGCCTATCCGCTCGTCGGTTCTTCGGGATGGGCGGACGCCGGCGTCGTGATTCCGTGGAATATGTACCGAATCTACGGCGACAAGCGCATTCTCGAGCGGCATTACGAGGCGATGAGCCGTTGGATTCGCTATAACCGAATGTTGTATCCGGGTCATGTGCGGTGGAACAGGCCGCAGTACGGGGACTGGCTGTCCATTCCCGCGGCCGATCTGACCGACGAGCAGCACGGCAGCACTCGTTACAGCGCGTTCTCGACGACGCCATTCGAAGTGTTCGGAACCGCTTATTACGCTTATGTCGCCGGCATGATGCGGGATATTGCGGGCGTTCTCGGCAAGTCGGAGGACGAGCGTCAATATGCTGAGCTGCACGAAGAAATCAAAGAGACGTTTAACCGGGAGTTCGTGGACGAAGACGCCCGCATCAGCGGGAATACGCAGACGGCTTACGCTATGGCGCTGTTTATGGAGCTGCTTCCGGAGGACAAGCGCGAGCAAGCGGCCCGGCATCTCGTCGGCCGTATCGAGATCGAGGATTGGCACATTACTACCGGCATTCATGGCATCCGCTTCCTGCTCCCTGTGCTGTCCGAATTCGGATACGACGACGTTGCTTATCGTCTGCTGCAACAGGATACTTATCCGTCCTGGATGTACACGATCCATGAAGGCGCCACGACAATCTGGGAACGGTGGGACGGATGGACGGAGGAGAAGGGATTCCAGAATACGCTGATGAATTCCTTTAACCACTATGCGTTAGGATCGGTCGGCGAATGGATGTACCGCTATATGGGAGGCATCCATCCTGCGGAGCCGGGATACAAGAAAATCGTCATCCAGCCGAGAATCAACGAGCGGCTGCGCAAGGCCGACGTCCGCTATCGCTGCATCAAAGGGTTGATCGAGTCCGCTTGGGAAGTAACCGATCGGGGCGAATTGGAAATGCGCGTGACGATCCCGTCCAACGCTTCCGGAGAGGTTGTCATTCCGCTGAAGTTCGGAGCGACGGTCACGGAAAGCGGCTTGCCCGCCGAACAGGCGGAAGGCGTTGCTCTCCTGAGGCGGGACGGAGAAACCGCGGCCTATCTTTGCCAGCCGGGCGCTTACCGCTTTACGGTCACGGCCTGACGGCAGGGGTCCAAGTAGAGCGGTAAATAAGATCAGAATAGAATATGGAGGACTGGGAACTATGAAACTGTTAACGTTCGTCAGAAACGGAAGACAGCGGCTCGGCGTGAAAACGGACGCCGGCGTCGTAGACCTGGCTGGGGCCGGGTTGACTTGCGACGTTATGGAAGTCATTGAAGGCGGCGCGGAAAAAGCGGCGGAGCTGGAGAGGGCGATCGGGGGATTGGACTTGTCGGCTTCGTCCGAATACGTGCTGGACGAATCGGCTCTGGAGTGGGGGCCCTGCGTCACGCGGCCGAACAAAATCATCTGCGTCGGTCTGAACTACCGCAAGCACGCGGAAGAGACGAACGCGGCGATTCCGGAGTATCCGATTCTGTTCAACAAGTTCAACAACACGCTGACCGGACACTTGAAGCCGATCGCCGTGCCCGAAGTCACCCGTAAGCTGGACTACGAAGCGGAACTGGCCGTCGTGATCGGCAAGAGAGCGAAGAATGTCGCCAAGGAAAGCGCTCTTGAACACGTATTCGGCTATGCTTGCGTGAACGATTTGTCCGCGCGCGATCTGCAGCTTCGCACCCATCAGTGGTTGCTTGGCAAGACGTGCGACGACTTCAGTCCGCTCGGGCCGTACCTGGTGACGGCGGACGAAGTCGGGAATCCGAACGCGTTGGCGATCCGTGCGATCGTGAACGGGGAAGTCCGCCAAAGCTCCAATACATCCGACATGATTTTCTATGTCGACGAGATCGTCAGCTACATTTCCCGGCATATGACGCTGGTTCCTGGGGATGTGATTTTGACGGGTACGCCGGAAGGCGTTGTGCTCGGACTGCCTCCGGAGCGGCAAGTGTACTTGCAGCCGGGCGACGAAGTGACGATTGAGATCGAGAAGCTGGGCTCGCTGACGAACCGTTTTGTCGCCGAACGCCCATCCTGACAACGAAAGCGGCCCGCCCTCGAGCTTCGAAGGCGGGCCGCTTTTTGCGCTTGAAGGGTCTAAGCCTCCATCTTCTCGGCTTCCCCGTCTGGAACCGGAGCGTCGACGAAGCAGACCGCCAGCATGCAGCCTCCCGCTTCGAACATGAGCGTGCCTTCCGTTTATTCCTCAATCTCTCTGGTGAACCGGAAATGTTCCAATCGTTCAGCAGATTAGCCTTGATCAGCTGCAGATCTCACTCGCGGCTGTTCAGCAGAACGAATCCGTTGAACACGCCGGATGAACGCGAGTCGTCCTCCTCCGCTTGCGAAGACGAAATCTCCGCCGCCTGCTTCATCCAATATATCCCCAGCAATGCGATTCGTAAAATCTTATAAGAGATTGTGACTTTTTCTTATTTTTCCCCGGCGCCGGATTGCCTATACTTAAAAAACGATCGGGCCGTATCCATCATTCTTCACACAATCGAGGTGTTCACATGAATGCGCAGCACAATCCGCCCTTGTCGGCGGGAAACAAGCAGGCGAGACGGAGCTTTCGCTCCAAGCTCAAGGAGCGCTGGGAGTCTCCGGTCGCGGGATATTTGTTCATTTCTCCCTGGTTGATCGGGTTTCTCGTATTGACATTGTGGCCGATGTTCCTGTCCGTCTACTATTCCTTTACGGACTATTCACTGCTGGAAGCGCCCAATTGGGTCGGCATGAAAAACTACTCGCTCATCTTCGGGAACGATTCCGTCTTCGCGCAATCGTTGAAGATTACGCTGCTGTTCGTCGTCCTATCCGTGCCGCTGAAGCTCGCCTCCGCGCTGCTCGTAGCCATGCTGCTCAACAAGGAAATAAAGGGAATGGGCACTTACCGGCTGTTTATTTACTTCCCTTCCTTGATCGGTACCAGCATTGCGGTCGCGATTCTTTGGAGAAACATGTTCGGCGCGGACGGAATCGTCAATCGGATTATCGGTTTCTTCGGCATCAAGGGAGTGAATTGGATCAACGATCCGGACACGGCGCTAAGCACGCTGGTCATCCTGGTCGTGTGGCAATTCGGCTCCTCCATGGTCATTTTCCTGGCCGGTCTTAAGCAAATATCCAGAGATTTGTACGAAGCGTCGTCCGTCGACGGGGCAAGCAAGCTGAAGCAATTTTTTGCCATAACGCTGCCGATGCTCTCGCCGATCCTTCTGTTTAACGTGGTATTGCAGACGATCAATTCCTTCCAGATGTTCACGCAGGCCTTCGTCATTACGCAAGGAGGGCCGGTCAACTCGACCTATATGTACGCTCTCTATTTGTACGATCGCGCTTTCGGTCGGCTGCAGATGGGTTACGCTTCATCGTTGGCCTGGATTCTGCTCCTGATTATCGGGGCGGCTACCGCGCTGATTTTTCTATCCTCCCGATACTGGGTATTCTACGAGCATGAAAGGAAGGGGAAGGCATGAACATTTCGCTCAGCAAACGGACGTGGAAGCGCCATCTGCTGCTAATGGGGTCCAGCTTCGCGATGATGTATCCGGTTTTCTGGTGGATCGGCGCTTCTCTCAAGACAAACTCGGAGATGGGCTCCCCGTCCTTGTTTCCCGGCGCGCCGCAATGGCGCAACTTCATCGACGGATGGACCGCCATTCCGAATTACAGCTTCACGCACTTCTATATAAGCACGTTCGAGCTTGTGTTCGGAGTCGTGCTGGTATCGCTCGTATCCTGCAGCTTGGTCGCGTTCGGCTTCGCGCGGCTGGATTTTCCTCTGAAGAAAATCTGGTTCGGTCTGGTGCTGGTCACCTTGATGCTTCCAAGTCAGGTTACGCTCGTCCCGCAATACGTCATGTTTAACGCGTTCGGCTGGGTGAATACGTATCTTCCATTTTGGGCTCCCAGCGCGCTTGGAGTGGGAGTGGGCGGCTCCTTCTTCATTTTCCTTCTCGTGCAGTTCATTCGGGGCATTCCCAGAGAGCTGGACGAATCGGCGAAGATCGACGGCTGCACCTATTTCGGCATCTACTGGCGAATCGTGCTGCCGTTGACGAAGCCCGCGCTCGTGACGGTCGGAATCTACGCCTTTCTATGGAATTGGGACGACTTCTTCGGGCATCTGATCTATATCAATTCCGTTGACAAATATACGATCCAGCTGGCGCTTCGGTTGTTCATGGATACGCAGAGCGCGATGGAATGGGGGCAGATGCTGGCGATGTCGTTGCTCTCTATCGTTCCCGCGGTGATCATCTTCTTGCTCGCGCAGCGGCATTTCGTGGAAGGGATCGCGACAACAGGGATCAAAGGATAGCGAGTGTCATTCGACATTTTTCGTCAATCACCGATCTAACTCCCGAGTATCTCGAGTATAATGGGAACATGGAGAGGCTGGTGATCCGTTGAATCCGTTTAAGTCCTTTAAAATTTATCATCTGCTGTTCGGATCGATTGCCGGCTTTATGGTGCTGCTGCTCTGCGTCGTCATCTGGTTCGGCTATACGACTTCGTCGAAGGAATTCGTTCGAAATACGTTCCACTACCAGCAGCAGCTCCTCGGCGAGCTGAACAAGCAGCTTTCCATTCAACTGGTCGGAATCGAGCAGACGGCGCTGGCGACTTCGCAAAATTTGCGGTTGGAGGAGTTCGCGGAGAGCGATCGAACCAACTACCAGACGTACCAGAAGAGGAAGGGCCTCGAATGGCAGCTGGCGCAAATCGCATACAGTTCTACCATCATCGATTCGATTGATTTGTACATTTTCTATGAAGCGGGTCTGTCCAGCAATACGCAAGAGTTCGGCGTACGTCTTCTGGGATATGACGAGCTGGTGGCGGAGCCTTGGCACGAGGATATCGCCTTAAGCGATGACGCCTGGATCGGGGAGAGGACGCACAGGACTTCCCGAGGCGGCCGCAATGTACTGAGTTATGCGCGCAAGGTGTATTCCAACCAGGGTGAATATGCCGGGGCGATCGTCTTCCACGTGAAGGCTGCCGCCATTCATGAGCGGATAGCCGGCAGCGGCGACAGCGAGTCTACGATCAGATATTTGTACGATTCGGGTGGACGCCCGATGCTGCAGGGCGACCCGGGCGACATGTTGGAAGCGCTGTCCCGCTTCGTCTCCGAGACGAAGTCGGCATCCGGATTTCGGGTTGTCCGTCAGACGGACGGGGGGTGGGAGGAAGGACGCGAATATCTGCTGGTGTGGAATCAAGATTACTCCACCGATTGGAAGATGAGCGAGCTAACCCCCTATCCAGAAATAACGCGAGGAAGCTTGAAGCTTGCGCTTACCCTGACATGGATCGGCCTGTACGCGCTCGTTGCCGTACTGTTCGTTACCCACTACATCGCGAGGCAGTTTACCAGGCCGATCGGCCAACTGCTGCCCGCCATGGGGAAGTTCTCCGTAGACCGCAAGCCGGTTGAGCTGCCGGGCGATTATAACAACGAGTACGGCGCGATGTTCAACGGGTTCCTCAGCATGTCCGACAAAATTATCCAGCTGTACGATTCGCTCAACGAGCAGCACCGCCGCAAGCGGGATGCGGAGATCAGCGCCCTGCAGGCGAACATCAATCCCCATTTCCTCTACAATACGCTGCATCAGCTTAGTTGGATGGCGATCGATGCGGGCCAGGATCAGATGAGCAGAGTGCTGGAGCTGATGGGCCGAATGTTTCGCATCGGCTTGTCCAACGGGGACCGGTGGATCCGTATCGAGGACGAGCTGGAGCTTCTGTCCTGCTATCTGGAAATCCAGCAGATTCGTTGGGGAGAAGGCCTGGAGTTCGAGATCGACGCGGACGAGAGCTGTCGGCAGGCCTGGATTCCGAAGCTGACTTTGCAGCCGTTCGTGGAGAATGCAGTTTTGCACGGTTTACATGGAAAATTGACGGGAACCATTCGAATTCGCTGCGTCGCAGAAGCCAAAATGCTTGAATTCACGATTGAAGACGATGGGTCCGGCGTTCCGGAGAACGGTGTCCTGCCTTCCAGCCGTAAACGCGGGGGATACGGCGTCAAAAACGTGAAGGAGCGATTGGACGCCTACTTCGGCGCTCCTTACGGCGTGGTCATCAAGCCCCGGCCGGAAGGCGGCACCGTCGTAACGGTGACCCTGCCCCGAATAGACCATATCGACGATCCGACGGGAGGCGAGCGGAATGTGGAAAATCGCGCTGATCGATGACGACAGACAAGTACTGAGAAGTATGAGAAAGCTAATTCCGCTGCAGGAGTTGGGCGCGGAATGCGCAGTCGAAGCGTTGGACGGCCTGCAGGGGCTCGACCTGATTCTGAAGTGCCGGCCCGACATCGTCATCACAGACATCTATATGCCGGTCATGGACGGGCTCGAGATGATCGAGCGGCTTCGCGACGAAGGCTACGATGGCAAAATCATCATTTTAAGCGGATACTCCGACTTTGAATACGTTCGCAAGGCGCTAAGGCTGGACGTGGACGACTACCTGTCTAAACCCGTTTCGCTGCAGACGATCCAGACGGTGCTAAAGAAGGCGATCGGCGAGCTGGAGCAGTCCGCTCTGTCGAAGATCGAGCATGACAAGCTTAAGCAGAAGCTGGAGCTTTACGAGCCTTACGTGCACAAGCAGTCCGTCAAATCGCTGCTGTCCGGCTCCGAGATCGGCAAGCTGCCCTCCTCCCTCTGGGAACAGCTCCCGAAGTTGCACGGCTACTCCGGTTTCGCCGTCATGGGCATCGAACTCATACCCACGATCAGGGTAACGGACATCCGCATTTCGGATTGGCATCTGTATCGCTTTATGATCGGCAACGTGCTGCAGGAAATTTTGGACGAGGACTGCCCGGATGCGGCTTACAGTGAAATGCTCGGCCATCATGCCGGGATTATCGTTCCGATTCCGGCGGACGAAGAGGACGGAACGGCCCGGGAACTTCTGTTGTCGTTGGCCAAGCGGATCATTTCGTGCATGAATCAATTTTTGCGGCTTCAGATTCGGATCGGGCTGGGCAGCGTTCGCCAAGGCTACACGGAGATCTCCGCTTCCGCTGAGGAGGCTTTTCACGCGCTGCGGGCGCGCCAGGCCGCCGTCAGCCGGGAGATGGAGGTTTATATTTTCGATCCCTTGTCGCGCTCGGGGCTTCTTCCGGCATCGAGGCCGATTCATATGTACCAGCAATTGGCCGATTTTGTCCGTCAAGGACAGGAGAGCAAGGCGCTCAGCGTCGTTGGGGAAGCGGTCAGGGAGCTCGAGGGGAGCGGCATTCATAAACCGAGCGAGCTGCACAAGATCGGCGAGGAGATTTGGGCGATCCTTAGCTATGTCTTATACGATGTAGGCATGTCTCTCGAGGAGATCTTCCCCGACGAGGCGTGGCACAAGTCGCTGTCCGCGGTCGCCGGCGCCGAAGATTTCGGCCGCTGGCTCGAACGGATGGTGCGCCAAATCTGCGGCCATCACGGTTGGTATGAGAACGTGAAGCACAAGCAGGCTATCCAATTCATTCTCGATTACATCCAAGATCATTATTCCGAGGATATTACGCTGCAAGATTTGGCCGAGAAGCTGTTCATTTCCCGCAACCATTTAAGCAATATTTTCCGTAACGTTACGGGGGAAACCTTTAACGTCTACCTGACCCGAGTCCGCATGGAAAAAGCGAAAAGCATGATCGTGGACGGGGGTTGTCTGATCTACGAGGTGGCGGATAAGGTAGGGTACAAGAACGTACCGTATTTCAGCACGCTGTTCAAGAAATATACCGGATACAACCCTTCCGATCTGGTCAAGAGACATTCGTAATTTTTTATAACACATTGTGCATCTCTCTTATACTGACTTTTTTCGAGGCTTGCTATTATGGGGATGTAAGCGATAACAATGGTTGTTTTGAGAGGGGTAAACGATGATGAAACGCAATGCAATCTCGTTTAAGGCGATTGTCGCTATCGGCATTCTGAGTCTGATCGTTGCCGCATGCAACGGCGGGGGAGGACCGAGCTCCGGTACCGCGAACGGCAGCGGCGGAGAAAACGCCGCGAGCGCCTCGAAGGTTCCGAACGCCGGGAGCAAGGAGCAGATCAAGCTGCGCATCCTCTGGTGGGGATCGCAGCAGCGGCACGACGCTACGCTGGAAGCGTTAAAGCTGTACACCGAGCAGAATCCCCATGTCGCCTTCGAGCCGGAGTTTTCGGGATGGGACGGTTACTGGGATAAGCTGTCCACCCAATCCGCCGCCAAGAACGCGCCCGACATTATCCAGATGGACTCCTCTTACTTGGCCGAATACGCCGGACGCAATCAACTGCTGGAGCTGTCCTCGGGAATCGATACGTCCAAGATGGATCCATCTTTGGTGGGCACGGGAAAATACCAGGATAAGCTGTACGCGATCTCTCTTGGCAACAACGCGTACGGAATCGCCTACAACAAAGAAGCGATCGAGAAGCTGGGCTTAACCCCTCCGAAGAGCGGCTGGACGTGGGAGGAGTACTGGGCGTTCGGGCGCGAGGCGAAGGCGAAAATCGGCGACGGCGGCTATGCGCTGCTGGATATGACGCGCGAACTCGATTTGTACGGACTCTATCAGATGAGCAAGGGCAAAGGTTACTATATTACCGACGACGGCAAGTTTAACATGGATCGGGATACCTGGATGGAGTGGGTAACGACGCTCTCCGAATTAAGAGAGGAAGGCGTCTTGCCGCCGGCCGACATTCAGATCACCGATAAAGAGCTCGACCCGAACCTGGACCTGATGGCCAAAGGGACCGTAGTGATCCGCCGGCTTCACGCGGCGCAGGCGACCGCTCTGGACAGCCTGAATCCCGGAGGCATGGCGATGGTTACGATGCCGAGAGGTCCGGAAGGATCCGGCTGGCTGAAATCGTCGATGTTCTGGAGCGTCTCGGCGGATACGAAGCACGCGGAGGAATCCAAGCGCTTTATCGACTGGTTCATCAACAGCCAGGATGCCGGTTCGATACTCGGAACGACGCGCGGCGTGCCCGTCAACAACGAGATTCTGGCGGCGATGGAGCCGAATATGTCGGACGCGGATAAAATGGGCATCGAGCTCATTCGCGAGACGGCGCCGATCGCCCAGCCGTTCAAGACCGAACCGAGAGGCTGGCCGAATTTCCGCAGCAAGGATTACCAGCTGATCGCCGATAAGCTCATGTACAAGCAGATCACTCCGGAACAGGCTTGGGAGGAAATCGTCGCCAAGTCGAAGGAGTACGAATAAAGCAAGGAAAAAAGATCGCCCTCCGTCCGCCTTCTAAGGCCGGATAGGGGGCGATCTTTTTTTCCGGCAGGAGCTGTGCCCCGGCCTTATTAACGGCGTTCCTCCGGATGATCGAGCTTAAGCCTCCATCTTCTGAGCGCTGTACAGCTTGTAGTAACGGCCCCGCAAGGCGAGCAGCTCGTCGTGCGAACCGGACTCGGCAACGCCTTTGTCGGAGATGTACATAATGCGGTCGCAGTTTTTGACGGTGGAGAGACGGTGCGCGATGATGAACGACGTTCTTCCTTTGAGCAGCTCGTTCAACCCTTGCTGAAGCAGACGCTCCGTCCGGGCATCGATGGACGAAGTCGCCTCGTCCAGGATGAGAATGCGCGGATTGGCGAGCAGCGTTCTGGCGAACGAGATCAGCTGGCGCTGCCCCTGGGACAGCTTCGAGCCTCGTTCGTTGACTTCCGTCAAGTAGCCCCGCTCGAACTCGCGAATAAAATCGTCGGCGCGCACCGTTTTGGCGGCGGCGATCACTTCCTCCTCGGTAGCGTCAAGCTTGCCGTAACGGATATTGTCCATAATCGTACCAGAGAAAATAAAGCTGTCCTGCAGCATGATACCCATCTGACTGCGCAGCGACTGCAGCGTCGCATCCGCGATATCTTGACCGTCGACGAGAATCCGGCCCCCCGTTACATTATAGAAGCGGGAGATCAGGTTGACGACCGTCGTCTTGCCCGCACCCGTCGGGCCGACAAGGGCCACGCTCTCGCCGGGCTTAATATCGAAGCTCAGATGTTCCAAAATGTTGTATCCCGGTTCATAAGCGAACGTAACGTCGTCAAACGTGACCCGGCCTTGCAGCGTCGGCAGCTTGCGCGCATCGGGAACGTCGGTTACGGTAACCGGCTCGTCAAGCGTCTCGAAAATACGCTCCAGATAGGCGACGGCGTTGATGAAGCTGTTGTACAGGTTCGACAGGTTGAGAATCGGCTGCCAGAAGCGCGCCGCATAGCCGCTCATGGCGAGAATGACGCCGAAGGTCACCTCGGCCGGTCCCATCCACAGCAGCCCGACGAAGAAAAGCGCAGTCGTGACGATCGTCGTCAGGTTGTCTACTGTGAACGGCACGAGGAAGTTCAAATACATCGCCTTCATCCACGCTTGGCGGGCATTGCCGGACAAGCGAGTGAATAGGCCTTCGTTGCGCTCCTCGCGGGTGAAAATTTGCGTGACGCGAATGCCGCTGATGCTCTCCTGCGTATAAGCGTTCAGGTTGGAGCTTTTGTTGGATATCGCCTGCCAGGCCCGGCGCTGCTTGGTCTTGATGAGCATGATAATGGCGAGGAAAATCGGCAGTCCGCCGAGAATGATCAGCGAAAGCCGTGCATCCACCGCAAACATGAAGGCGGCGATAAACAGCAGGTTCATAATTTCGAGTATAAAGTTAATGATCCCGTTGGACAGCACATCCGACACGGAATTGACGTAGTTGACGACGCGGATGAGAATTTTGCCCTGCGGCCGATCGTCGTAATATTGGAACGGCAGCTTCTGCAAGTGTTTAAACAGATCGTGGCGAATCTCGAAAATGATGTCCTGGCCGACGCGCGTCATGATGCGCGAACGGATAGTGGCGAAAATGACGCTGACGACAATGGTGGCGAGAACAAGCAACGACCAGCCGACCAGTCCCGTCTTGTCCTTGGCGGGAATCGTAACGTCGACGACATGCTGAATAATGAGCGGCGCGGAGAGCCCGATGCCGGCCGACAGCGCGCTCATGACGAAAGCGACGATCATCGGATTCTTCTGCCGCTTAATATAGACGAGCGCGCGTCGGAAATGCCGAATATTAAACGGCGATTCCAGCTCTTCGTCGATGTCGAATTTATTTCTGGCCATTCGCTGTCGCCTGCCTTCCGATGCCTTCGTTCTGCAGCATGAATACTTCGTAATAATAGCCCCGCTTGGCAAGCAGCTCCGCGTGGGTTCCTTCTTCGATTACGCGTCCGTTATCCAGAATGAGGATGCGGTCGGCCTGCGCCGTCGTGGATACCCGCTGCGCGATGATGATTTTCGTGCAGGAATAGTCCAGCTCGCGCAAGCTCTTCTGAATATGCTCTTCCGTCTCCAGATCCACCGCCGAAGTCGTATCGTCGAGAATGAGAATCGGCGGCTGCACAGCCATCGCTCGCGCCAGAGCGATACGCTGCTTCTGTCCGCCCGACAGGCCGACGCCGCGTTCTCCGACGATCGTATTGTAGCCTTCCGGCATTTTGCGGATGAAGTCGTGCGCGGCGGCCAGCCGGGCGAACTTCTCCACATCCTCCTCCGGCATGTCCGGATTGCCGAAGGCGATATTGCCGTCGATCGTGTCGGAGAACAGCAGAACATCCTGCGTCGCTACGCCGATGTTGCCGCGCAGCTCATCCAGCTCCAGCTCGCGCACATCGGTCCCGTCGACCAGAACGCGTCCCTTCGCGACGTCGTAGAAGCGGGGGATCAGGCTGATCAGCGTCGTTTTTCCCGAACCCGTGGCGCCCATAATGGCGATCGTCTCCCCAGGCTCGACCGTGAAGCTGATATTCTCCAACACTATCGCATTGTCGTACTTAAAGCTCACTTGGTCGAATTGAATTCGGCCCTTGTAGCGCCGCTTTACGCCGCCCTTGTGCTCGTTGACGATTTTCGGCTGGGCGTAGTACACCTCGACGATTTTGTTCAGGCTGGCGAAGAAGCGCTGAATATCGTTAATGATGATGCCGATGTTGCGCATCGGGTTGGACAGCCCCCAGATCAGCGCGGAGAAGGCGGAGAACTCCCCGAAGGTGATGCGTCCGTCCATGACGAACAGTCCTCCGACGATCATTAGAATGACGGTGAAGCCTTGGGCCAACGTTTCCAAATACGGAAAATAATCGAGCCACACCAGGGCTGCGGCTTTGTTCGCTTTGGCGTAGTTGACGTTTTTTTCGTTGAATTTCTCGACCTCGTACTCTTCTCTGGCGAACGCCTTAACGACGCGATTGCCCGCAATGTTCTCCTGAGTGGTCGTATTCAACTGCGACAGACGCTCCCTGAGATCGGTGTACATAGGGCGAACGCGTCTGGCGAATAAAAAAGTGACGATAAAAATGGGCGGGGACAGCAGCAGCAGCCACCAGGTCAGCGCCGCATCGATATAGAAGAAATAGGCGACCGCAGCGATAAACACCGTTAACGATTCGATGATCGTTTTGAAAATCCAGGCCACCGTATGCCGAACCATATCGAGGTCGCCCGTCATTCTGGTCATGAGGTCGCCTGTGCGATGGCGGTCGTAATAGTGCATGTCCTGGCCTTGAATTTTGTTGTACAGGTAAATTCGGATGCGGTAGAGCATGTTCTGCGAAGCGCGCTCGTACATCAGAGTCGTGAAATAAGCCATGCCCGTACGCAGCAGGGAAAAGCCGATCATGCCAAAACACAGCCCGATGAGCAGCGCCCGCTCGTCCGTCAGTTTCTGCGCCGCATCTGCCCCTGTGATGAACGTATCGACGATGAGCTGGCCGATGTACGGGTTCACGATCGTGAGCGAGGAGCCGACGACCGAGAGCAATAGGGCGAGAACGTAGCGTACCCGATCTCCTTTCAAGTTGTGCCATAGCCATTTAAGCTGAAACATTCCATCACCGGCTCTTGTAGGTTGTAGGGGAGTTCGCATCTCAAGGTGTCGGAGAGCCGAGGAAGGGCTCCCTCCCGATTTAAGCAAACTATGGAGATTATATCACGCTTGGCAAGAAAGCTATCGGGGATAAAACGGGAGAAAAGCGGATACAAGGGCAAATTGAACGAAGACGAGTCCGGGCAACGACGCAATCTTAGTTTCTCTCGATTCGTTTCGTCCGTGCTTCCATTTGCTCAACCTCGCTCAAAATGGATCGGCGCTGCGGATTCGCCCCGGAGCGACGCCGTAAGCGTCCTTGAACAGGGGGTAGAAATGGCACAAGTTCTCGTAGGCGACGCGGAATCATCATATCGTCCATGATTATCATGAGATCGTCAATGGCCTCGGGCGGCGATATTCCGTACGATAAGCGCATGAGAAAACGAGGTGAGCTTATGAGCATACAATTTTATTCGGATCAACGGCTGTTCTCGATTGCCACGGCAAGCAGCTCTTACGTGTTCGGCCTGAACGACAAAGGCACGATCCAGCATCTGTACTGGGGAGACCCGGTCGCGGCGGCCGATTGCGCTCCGCTGCTCGGCTCCGGTTCCCACAGCTCGTTCGACGCCGCTCTGGATCGCGAGGTCGAGGAGTACGCCGGCTGGGGCGGGCTATCGTATATGGAGCCTTCGCTTAAAGTGCGATGGCACGACGGCGTGCGCGACTTGCGCCTAGTCTACGACTACTATCGCATCGATGCGGAGGCGAACGGCAAAGAAACGCTGACGATCGTGCTGAAGGACGAATCGTATCCGCTCGAAGCGCGTCTGACTTATTCCGTTCTGCCCGGCCTCGACCTGATCGAGCGCTCGGTCGTCCTCGTCAATACCGGCGACCGCGACATCGTGCTGGAGAGCGCGCAGTCGGCCGCCTGGTCGCTGCCCGAGCTTCCCGCTTACCGGCTGACGCATGTGACGGGCAAATGGTCCGGAGAGTTTCAACTGCGGAACACGATTCTCTCGGAAGGCAAGAAGGTGTTGGAATCGCGGAGAGGGTTTACCGACGGACATGCCAATCCGTGGTTCGCGATCGACGACGGAAGCGCGAGCGAAGCGGCCGGCAAAGTCTGGTTCGGCGCGCTCGGCTGGAGCGGCAACTGGAAGATCGCCGCGGAGAAGACGGCATTTAATCGCGTGCGGGTAACGGGCGGCATCAACGATTTCGACAGCGAGTGGACGCTGGCCGCCGGCGAGAGCTTCGAGACGCCGACTTTCGTCGGCGGGTATTCCTCGGCGGGCTTCGGCTCGATGAGCCGCCAGCTGCATCGGTATCAGTACGATTACGTATCGCCTTCCGGGGAATGGCGCAAGGTGCTGTACAATTCGTGGGAGGCGACCTACTTCGACGTCAACGTCAAGGACCAGACGGCTTTGGCGGAGCGCGCGGCGAAGCTTGGCGTGGAGCTGTTCGTCATCGACGACGGCTGGTTCGGCCAGCGCAATCACGACCGCGCGGGTCTGGGCGACTGGCACGTCAATCCGGACAAGTTCCCAAGCGGGCTTGGCGAGCTGATCGGCAAGGTGCGCGAGCTGGGCATGGACTTCGGCATCTGGGTCGAGCCGGAGGCCGTCAACCCCGACAGCGACTTGTACCGCAGCCACCCGGACTGGGTGTACCACTTCCCGACGCGTTCGCGGACCGAGCTGCGCAACCAACTGGTGCTCAACATCTCGAAGCCCGAGGTGAAGCGTTACATCGTCGGTTTTATGTCCAAGCTGCTCGGCGGGAATGACATTTCTTTCGTAAAATGGGACATGAACCGGACGATCACCGAGCCGGGCATGCAGGATCATCCGCTCAACCGGCAGAAGGAGCTATGGATTCGCCATGTGCGCAGCCTATACGAAATTTGGGCGGAGCTGCGCGGGAAGTTCCCGAACGTCGCGTTCGAGACATGCGCGGGCGGCGGCTCGCGCATCGACCTAGGCATGCTGCGCTACGCCGACCAGGCGTGGCCGAGCGACAATACCGACGCCTTCGATCGGCTCAGCATTCAGGAAGGCTTCTCCTACGTTTATGCGCCGAAGCTGATGACTTGCTGGGTGACCGAGGCGGTAAGCGGGATGAACAAGCGGGTGACGTCGCTGTCGTATCGGTTCCACAGCGCGATGACGGGCACGCTCGGCATTGGCGCGAACCTGAATGAATGGAGCGAAGAGCAGATTGCGGAAGCAGCCGGCCTGGTGGCGCAGTATAAGGCGGTTCGCCCGCTCGTGCAGGGCGGCCGGCAGTACCGTTTGGATGCGCTGAAGCATAAGGGAGTGGACGCGGTGCAATATGTCGGCGGGAAAAGCGAGGAGAGCGTGTTGTTCGCCTTCCTGTACTCGCAGAAGCTCGGCGACCGACTGCCGCGGCTGTGTCTGCAAGGGCTGAAGCCCGACGCCGTCTACGAGATCGAAGGCGTCGCTGGCGGGCACAGCGGCCGGGCGCTCATGCGGATCGGCGTGGAGCTGCCGCTGCGCGGCGACTTCGACAGCTTGATGTACCCTATTCGGGAACGGCGGTAACGTCCGTTCCGGCAGGGGGGAGTTAATCCTGATGCGCGCTTCGGTACGCGGAGGGGGACTTCCCCATTATCTTTTTAAATAGGCGAGAGAAGTAGTAGGGGTCCTGGAAGCCGGTCCGCAGGCTGACCGCCTTTACGCTCTGATCGGTCAGGGCGAGGTACTGGCTGGCCGACTGGATTTTTAATCGCAAATAATAATCGATCGGCGAATAGCCGGTTCTCTTTTTGAACAATTGGGTGAAATGAGGGATCGACAGCGCCGCCTGCGCCGCGAGTTCGGCCAGCGAGACGTTGTCCTCCAGATGCTCCGTCATATACCTCAGCGCCTGCTCGATGTTGGGCTGTCTGCGCGGATTCGGCGTCTCCTGCCTTCCGGCGTAAGCCAGACGGATAATGGCGGCCAGATGGCCGGCGAGCTGCGAGGCGTAAATGACGTGCTCCAGCGAATGGCCCTGGCTCAGAAACTCGTAGCATTCGTTGAACAAGCCGATGATCGCGGCCGAGCGCTCCACCGGAACAGGGAAGGGCTCGGCGCTGCGTTCCAGGCCGAAGAAGGAGGAGGCGAGCTCCCCCTTCATATGAAACCAGTAGATCGTCCAGGGAGACTCTTCCGAGGAGCCGTACTCGTGGGGAGCGCCTGCAGGGATGACCGTAAGCTCTCCCTTGCGGACCTCGTGCCGTCGCTCGCCGTCCAGTCTGACCCATCCGGAACCTTCCGTGCAATACATGATCACGTAGGCTTCGATGCCTTCCGTCCTTCTCCAGTAATGGTTGCGCGCTTTCGGGAACCAGCCGATGTCCGTAATGTGCAGCGGCCGAACGAGCGGATGGGAGGCGTATTCGTCCATCATAGGGACGGGCAGCACAAGCAATCTCTCTTGATCCCCGGTTCGTCTATCCATCGCTTCGTCTTTCCTCCAATCCTTTTTTCGGACTTGTCCGCGGATCGTTCATTTCCTCATATCGTCCATCATTGCACACGGATTGTCAATGGTGAGCGCGGGCGGAATCTTGCCCGGTTTCGGTAAAAAAACTAACACTGCTTAATTGGCATACAGCCTTCGACAGGGCCTAGTCTGGAGTGCCGATGCGCGTTTTTTTAGAACAACGCCTCTCGTTTGAGCACCATGGGGGAGACGTTACACGACTTTTTAGAACAACTCGCTTTGCGAAGAATTTCAATGTTCTTGAGGTATTTTATCATAACTGCCCAATCGTTCGAGCATCGTTCAGTCGAAAGGAGGGGGATACTGGAGAATTAGCGAATATGTCCTCATAGCGACTTTCGTGAAGAATGGGAGAGAAACGTGATGTGGGCGCAATTGGCTGAATTCATTATTGCAAGAGCTTCGATCCCGGAGTGCTGCACACTTTGCAGGAATTAACTATTTACGAAGCGGATAAGCTGGATCGGCAAATGGAAAAGCTCGGCGAGGCCAAAGATAGCGGAGAATGGTTCATCTATATTCAGAGGTTATACGCCCCGGTATGGGTCTGGAGGAATCTCGGATATGCGGGTCGCTTCCCCCTTGCTTTCCATAGCAAGGGACTGCCCTATAAGTAAGGGCGTACAAGATTATCGATGAAAAAAGAAGGGCATCTATCTCCTGGAGACTGCCTCATACGGTCCTGAAATCACCTATTCACGGGTTTACCGTTCCCATTTCAGGATCGTATAGCATCGGAGGGAGATAGATGCCCATGAACATTCATCCATCGATAAACGTTCGGTACGCCTCTGTATACTTACAGAGCAGTCCCTTCCGCTTAAAATCCGATCTTGAGGCTGTCTCCTCCGACGTATACGCCTTCCGATCGGGTGATCGGGAGCTTCTGTTCCGCCGAGAAACCGATCGTCTCCCCGTCGCGAAGCGTGACGTCCTGTACGACGATATAATCCGAAATGTCGATGAGGAAGTCGCGCAGCTCGGCGGGACTCGCTTGGCTGTCCAGCACTTCAATCTCATCCTTGCCGAAAGCGTTCAGTCCGCAGGTGTATCCGCTGATGCCGGACTCCCCCGCCACGAGTCCGAAGTGCACCAGGTTCAACAGGGGAAAGTCGTCGTCTCTCAGCGCCGTTACGGCCATCTCGACGAACAGCTCGGGCTGAAAGATGGTGCCGGACGTGTAGATGCCGACCGCATTGGGCAGCTTTAAGCAGCTCGTCGCCAGCTTGGCGTACATTTTGCCGCTGTCAAGCGGAGAGCCGGACCGGTCGAAGACGGCCAGAATGATCTGGGCCACGTGCGTCTTGGCGACCTCCTCCGCTTCCCGCCACATATAGATGAACTGGGCGTTTCGCTCGGCTTCCCCGTCCGGAACCGGGGCGTCGACGAAGCTGACCGCCAGCATGCAGCCTCCCGCTTCGAACACGAGCGTGCCTTCCGTTTCTTCCTCATTCTCTTCCGGCGAACCGGAAATGTTCCAATCGTTCAACAGATTAGACTTGATCAACTCCAGATCGCACTCGCGGCTGTTCAGCAGAACGAATCCGTTGAACACGCCGGATGAACGCGAGTCGTTCTCCTCCGCTTGCGAGGACGAAAGCTCCGCCGCCTGCTTCATCCAATATTCGCGGATCGCCTCGACCATTGCGACAGCGTCCCGTTCCGCCGTGGCCGGATCGTAAGGCTGCATCTCGCTGAACACGTGTCCGCAATGCTCGGTATCCGCCGGATGCTCATAACCTCCGCAGACGCCTAGGAGCCATTTGCCGAACAGGCTCTCTTTGTACTTAAACATATAATAGCGCATGTCGTGCAGATCGAACTGGCCGGCCATCTCGATTTTGCTGGGCTTCTGTCCGAGCTCGCGTTCGTCGGATAGCCAGGCAATCATCGACTCCATAGCCGCTTGCCGCTGAACCGTCATTTTTTCCTCTCCTCGACCATGAGAAATCAAAGCCTGTAAAGGGATATTCTACCAATCGATCGGCAGGAAATCAATGAATCGAAGGAACCATCCGCCAGGCAGGACGAACGTTTCGGCTACACCAGCTTATGCTTATACCACTTGTCCCCCTTGAACCGCAAGCCGAAGATGACGCCGCGCACGCCCCATTCGGCGACCATGGCGATCCAGATGCCGAGAATCCCCATGCCGAAGGTAATGCCCAAAATATAGCCCAGGATGATCCGGAACAGCCACATCGTCAGCAGCGAGGAGAACGACGTAAACTTCGAATCCCCGGCCGCGCGCAGGGCGGAAGGCAGCACGAAGCTCAGCGCCCACATGAGCGGCTGCGCGATCGAGATCAGCAACACCAGATGGAAGATCGAGGGCACGATTTCATCCGGCGCGGCGTACAAATTCATCAGCAACGGGAACAAAGGCAAAATGATGCCGGTGAGCAGCAGAAAGAGAACGACGGAGAAGCCCAGGAACGACTTGATGAACTTCCGGGCGTCCTCGATGTCCCTGCTCCCGATGCACTGCCCGACGACGGTGACGATCGCGACGCTGAGCGTGCTGCCGCCGATCTGCAGGAGCATGGAGATCGAGCCCGCGATGGCGTTGGCGGTCAGCGCCAGCGTGCCGAGCTGGACGATGAACGTCTGCGTCAGCAGCTTGCCGCCGTTGAAGAACATCTGCTCGGCCGCGAACGGCAGCCCGATGAATAGTATTTTTTTCAGAATGCCGACATCCAGCTTGAACAGCCGCTTCATCGTAAAATGCAAAGTGTGATTGTATTTGAGCAGGTAGACGAACGAAGCGGCCGCGCCGATCGCCCGGGCCGCGATTAAAGAGACGGAGAGGCCGACGACGCCCATGTCGAAGCCTTTGATCAGCACGAAGTTCAGCAGAAAATAAGCGAGGTTCATGATCACCGAGATGACCAGACTCGCTTTTGTCTCTCCGACTCCTCGGAGCACGCCTCCCACGGCTTGCTGCACGGCCAGAAACGGAAACGAAATACAGCTTCCCACCAAGAAGATCGTCGCCTTATGGAACACGTCCTCGTCCACGCCGCCGAACAGCAGGCCCAGCGTCTGCTTGTGAAAGAGGATGACGGCGACGCTGATCAGCAAGGCGAAGGCCGTGACCGCGGAGATCGCTTGGGCTGCCGCGCGGCACACCATGTCGCGGTTGCCGCTGCCCTTGTATTGCGCGACGATGACCGTTCCCCCGGTCGCCACGGCGATAAATACGCTAATGATGAAAATGTTGAGCGTATCCACCGTGCTGACGGCGCTGATCGCGGCGACGCCCGAGGAACTGATCATCGCTGTATTCAAGATGGCCATCAGAACGATGAACGAAGTATCGACGAAGATCGGCAGAGTAATGCCGAACACTTGCTTGTAATCCATCGACTTGCCGGTAAAATGCTTGTTCAGCCAGAAGTCGGCTCGTCCTCTCAGGGCCGATGCGGTGCGCTTCAATGTGCCATCACTGCTTTTCTTGTTATGACTTGTATGAATACCTGTATTCTACTCCAATGCTCGGGATCTGTAAAAAATATGGCGCGGCGAAGGCGGCCGACCCGGTATCCGAACGCTGTCGAAATGTTGCGCTCCTATTGCCGCACCATACTATGGGACGGCGGTTTGCCTTATACTAAAGAGGAAAGCGAGGCGATAGAATGGAGCGGCAATTGTTCGATCGCGTGTACGAAGCCGTAGTGAATCGCGAGACGACCTATGAAGGAATTTATTATACTGCGGTCAGGTCGACGAAGATCGTATGCCGTCCGACTTGCCGGGCCAAAACCCCGCTCGCCGTCAACGTGACGTTTTATCCCTCTCTCGAGGCGGCCGTTCGCGCCGGTTATCGGCCGTGCAAGCGGTGCAAGCCCGAGGAGAACGGGCCGCTTCGGCCGGATGCGGTGCTGGCGGAGCAGACGGATGCGATCATCGGGCAGCGCTACCGCGAGAAGCTGACTTTGCAAGTATTGGCCGACTCGCTGGCGATCAGCCCTTATCATCTGCAGCGGGTGTACAAGCAGGTGAGAGGCTACTCTCCCCAAGAGAAGACGGAGCGCGTAAGGCTGGAGCAGGCGAAGAAGCTGCTGCGGGACTCCTCGGCCTCCGTCGCGGACATCGGCGAATCGGTCGGGTACGCCAGTCCCCCGCATTTCACGGCGTGGTTTTGCAAGAGAACGGGCGTCTTGCCAACGGAATACCGCAGCGGACATAGAGGAGGAAACAACGATGGGTGAAAATAAAAGATACAGACAGACGATCGTCGGCTTTAACCGGCCCTGGACGCTTGTTGCGACCGAGCGGGGCGTCAGCGAGCTGATCTATCCTCCGGAGGTCGCGGCCCAGGCCGGATTCACGGAAGATTACGCGCAGCTTGCCGAAGCGCCCGGCCTGTTCGAGCAATTCGGCATTGTCGAACGGCTGGAGCGGTATTTCGCGGGGGAGCCCGTCAGCTTCGAAGGCATCCCGCTCGACGTGCGGGGGACGCTATTCCAGACAAGCGTATGGACGGGCTTAAGCCAAATTCCATACGGCAAGACGCTGACCTACAAGCAGTTCTCCGATGCGCTCGGCAAGTCCTCGGCGGCGGTGCGGGCGGTCGGCACGGCGATCGGGCGCAACCCCCTGCCGGTCGTGCTTCCGTGCCACCGGGTTGTCGGCTCGAACGGCACGCTGACGGGCTTCAGGGGCGGATTGCAGATGAAGCGCGATATTTTGGCTCTGGAGGGCGTGACCTCGATGTCGGCGGCCGGACACGACCGCTTCCGTTTCTAGCGGATCGCGCCGCCTCTCTTCCTGATTATGGTATAATGTACTCCATACTAGATTGACGAACGGAGCCATGGAGCTCGCGGGTGGGGAGCGTCGACAGATTCGGGAGACGTGCGTTACGCCGATTCTGATTCTGAGCGCCAGGGGCAGCGACACGGATAAGGTGCTCGGGCTCGGCTTCGGGGCGGACGATGAGACCTTCGAAGTCGCCTTCCCGATCGTCGGCCAAGCGGCGCAGATCGGGAACGCCATTTTCACGCTGCCGGCCTCCCTCGTTCTTCCGGATCGTCCCTCCGCGCCCCTCCTTTTTCCGATCATGCTCGTTTTTGCGTGCGTGCTCCTTGTCATCGCTTTGCTCCTGCACCTCTGACGCAGAGGCTGTCCCGCAAATCATCTTTTAGATGACCTCGGACAGTCTCTTTTTCTTTGCGGACCAGGGAAGCAGGACGCCTGCACTCGCCCGCGCCAGGTCCCGCGATTTTAGAAATATTTCAGATGCGGTCTGTATAGTAAAAAAGATAGAGAGCATGAGGGAGCTCGTTTATCTTGGCAACGATAATGAAGCGAATGTCGCAACAGTATATCGTGATAGCGGTCGTTCTGTTTGCGCTCGCGCTTGCGGGGGCGCGCTTGGCGTGGATCTCGCATTTCCATCAGGCGGATCAGCCGCGCGCGGCGGACGGGCTGCTCGATCTGCGAGGCTGGAGCTGGGAGAAAGGGACGATCGCTCTCGACGGGGAGTGGGAGTTTTATCCCGGAGCGTTGCTGGCGGGCGGAGAGAGCTCGCGGCCGGGAGGCTCGATTCTATCGGTGCCGGGGGGCTGGAACGCTTATGTGCGCGGAGACGGAGACGAGGATGGGGACCGGGGCGTCCGGTCCTTCGGATACGGCTCTTATCGGCTTGTCATCCAGGTCGACCCGGGGACGGACGCGAACTTCGCGGTTCGCATTCCCAGCGTGCGCAGCTCGTCGTCGCTGTACGCCAACGGCCGGTTGCTGGCCAGGTCCGGAGTTCCGTCGGATAGCGAAGACACGTATGAAGCGTGGAATCTGCCTTATGGCACTTCGTTCGCCGCCGATCGCTCCGGGCGGATCGAGCTGATCATCCGGGCGGCTAATTACAAGGACATTCGCGAAGGCGGGATCGTCCGCTCCGTCAAGTTCGGGACGGAGGAAGCGATCGCGCGCGAGACTCATCTGTCCGTCTCTATGCAGCAGTTGGCCGTCGTCGTGTTTTTGCTTCATTCCGGATACGCCCTTATCTTGTATTTGATCGGAACCCGCGAGAGAAAGCTGCTTTACTTTTCCTTGCTCACCTTCAGCGCGACGGTCATGGATTCGCTTGG
The DNA here is from genome assembly GCF_041641335.1 of Cohnella sp. Lineage (NCBI taxonomy): Bacteria > Bacillati > Bacillota > Bacilli > Caryophanales > Paenibacillaceae > Cohnella > Cohnella sp. Next base: position 74,365 of record NZ_JBEPYQ010000010.1, read on the forward strand.
CAGCAACGAGAAGGTGCTGCATCAATATTGGCAGATGGATTACGATTGGAGCTTCAAGCTTGTCCATCTGGCCATGGCCGGCACCGCGTATTCGTTGCTTCAGTGCGTGTCGAACCAGTTGCCGGGGGTGTGGCACAAGATCTCCCCCTGGTTTTCCCGGCTGTGCGGGGCCGCCGCCTTGCTGGCGCTTGTACTGCCCGCGCGTCACCTATTGACGATACAGGCCTTGTACGGAGGCGTGGCCGCGATCTCCGTATTCGTCGCGATCTTCTCCATGATCCGCACGTCCGCGAAGGATGTCAAAGAGAACGCCCCGCTGCTGCTTGCCCTGATCGCGTTCGCAAGCAACTTCGCCTGGTGGGGCGTCCAGATGGTGCTGGGCATCAGCGTCATGTATTATCCGTTCGATCTGATCGTCGCCACCGCTTGTTACGCATCCATATGGTTCAGCCGCTATTTCCAAGCCCATGCGGAAACGAAAAGCCTGGCCGCCAAGCTGCAGAGAACGGACAAGCAGAAGGACAGCTTCCTCGCCAATACGTCCCATGAGCTTCGCAATCCGCTGCACGGCATATTGAATATTTCGCAAGGCGTGTTGGATCGGGAGAGGCATTCGCTCCAGGCCAGAAGCGTCAAGGATCTGGAAGTCGTTCTGTCCGTAGGGCGAAGGATGTCGCTAATTCTGAACGATTTGCTGTACGCGATGACCTTGAAGGAGAACGCGCCGCGTCTTCACTACGGCAGCTTCTCCATCCATTCCGTCGCGACGGGCGTGCTGGATATGCTGCAATCGATGAGAGAAGGCACGCCGGTTAAGCTCGTGAACGGCATTCCGGATCATTTTCCCCGGGTGCGCGCGGACGAGAACAGAGTCGTTCAGATCGTCTTTAACCTGCTTCACAACGCGGTGAAGTTTACGAGCGAAGGCGAAGTGGCCATTCGGGCGCGGGCCGAGGGCGGGATGGCGTTCGTGTCGGTTACGGACACGGGAATCGGCATGGACGAGGAGACGATGAAGCGCATCTTCGATTCGTACGAGCAGGCCGGAGCCGAGCAGACGATGGTCGAGGGAGGATTCGGTCTCGGGCTCAGCATCTGCAAGCAGCTGCTGGAGCTGCACGGGCAGTCGCTGCAGGTCAGCTCGACACCGGGCAAGGGCACGGAGTTCGTGTTCACGCTGCCGCTGGCCGATTCGGTCGATGCCGGGACAGAGAAGGAAGCGGCTTCCGCCGCGGCGATCGCCATGGCGGAAGCCGCCGCGTCCTTGTACGGCGATTCCAGGGACGAACCGACGAGGCCGGAGGAACGGCCGTCTTCCGCGGACCGGCCCAGAATATTGCTGATCGACGACGATCCGGTCAACCTGAAGGTGCTCGAATCGATTCTTTCCTACGAGAGCTACGAGATGACGTCGGTCACGAGCGCCAATCAAGCGCTCGAAGTGCTGGACGAGAAGGAATGGGACCTGGTCGTGTCGGACGTCATGCTGCCTAGAATGTCCGGCTACGAGCTCGCGCGCGCGATCCGCGCCCGGTATTCGATCTCGGAGCTGCCGATCCTGCTTCTTACCGCCAGAAGCCAGCCCGAGGATATCTCCTACGGCTTCCAGGCGGGAGCCAACGAATACGTGACGAAGCCGGTAGAGGCGCTGGAGCTGCGTTCCCGGGTGAAGGCGCTGACCGATGTGAAGAAGTCCGTCCGCGAACGGCTGCGGATGGAATCGGCGTGGCTGCAAGCGCAGATCCAGCCTCATTTCCTGTTTAACACGCTGACGGCGATTCGGGCTCTGAGCGAGATCGATCTCGACCGGATGCGCAACATGCTCGAAGCGTTCGGCAACCATCTTCGCGACAAATTCAAGCTTCAGAATATCGACGGACCCGTGCCGATCGAAGAGGAGCTCAGCATCGTCCGGTCCTACCTGCATATCGAGCAGGAACGGTACGAGGAGCGTCTGGCCGTGTCATGGGAGATCGACGAATGCAAGGATTTGCGAATTCCGCTGCTGACCATTCAACCGCTGGTCGAGAACGCCATTCGCCACGGCGTCATGAAGCGTTCCGACGGAGGGAAGATCGCGATCCGGGTGTCCGACTTCGCGACTTACGCGGAAATCGCGGTCGAGGACGACGGGGTCGGGATGGACGAGAATCCGCTCGTGCGCCAACGGGAGGACGACCCGTACATGGAGGCGGGCGTCGGCCTCATCAACACGGATCGCAGACTTAAGCGCATGTACGGCAAAGGCCTGCGGATCAAGAGTCTGCCGGGCCGGGGAACCTCGATCTCTTTTATCGTCGACAAGAACGTTTCCGCAGAACCGCTCGCCGATTCGCAAGAGTAGCGCTATGGTGCTGCTCTCGCCGGACGATGCCCGTTTTTCTCGCGATCCCTCCCGATTGTTCCTTCGTTCTTTCCTTGTTCCCCTTTCGGAAAACGTCTACAATGGCGGTGAAGGAAATACGTACGGGAAGTGATGCCGCTTGAAGTCGCAACGCGTGCTCGTCGAATACTTGCAAGGAAAATGGCCGTATTACCTTCTCGCGATCGCGTTCATGGCTGCCGGCAACGTCATTCAATCGTTCTATCCGCGCATCATCGGCAGCTTCGCGGATCAACTGAAGCAGGATCAGCTGACGGAAGCGCATATCGTCGACTACGGCTTGCTGCTGCTGGGAGTGGGCGTCGCCTTCGGCGTCCTGGCCGGTCTGGGACAATATATCGTGATGAGACTCGGACGGTTGTTCGAGTTTTTTACGCGCGGCCGGCTGTTCGACCATTTCATGACGCTGGGCGAGCATTTCTATTCCAAGAACGGCGTAGGCAAGCTGCTCAGCTACGTCATGAACGACGTGACCGCGGTTCGCGAAGCGATTGCCCGGGGCATCAACCAGTCGACCAACTCCGGCATCCTGATCCTATCGGCGGTGTCGATGATGCTGCTGAGCGACATCCCTCTGCATCTGATCGCGGTCAGCGTGCTTCCGCTGCTTGCCATTCCCTGGATCGTAAGCGTATTCGGACCGGTCATCCGCACCCGGTCGTTGTCCGTGCAGGAGGCGCTCGGGAAAATGACGGAGTCGGCGGAGGAGCAGTTCGGCGGCATTCGGGTGACCAAAAAGTTCGCGGCCGAGCGAATCATGAGCGCACGCTTCGGCGCCGAGGTCGACCGCGTTCACGGCAAGCAGCTTAAGCTGGTGCGCGTCTCCTCGCTGTTTCAGGCGCTTATCCCTTTTCTGGGCACGCTGTCGCTCATTATCGCGATCATGTACGGCGGCTACCTGACGATTCACCAGCGCCTCACGATCGGCAACTTCGTCGCGCTTACCCTTTACATTCGAATGATGGTCAATCCCTTGCAGCAGATCGGAGGCGTCATCAATACGATGCAGCGATCCCGCGCTTCTCTCGACAGAATCAACGAGCTGCTGTCCAGGGCGGGGGAGATTCAAGAGGCGGAACAGGCTCAGGCGCGCGATCTTCGATACGCCGGAATCCGGGTCCGCCATCTGACTTTCTCCTATCCCGATTCGGATCTGGAGGCGCTGCACGATCTGAGTCTGGACATTCCTCCAGGCACAACCGCCGGCATTCTGGGGAAGACGGGCAGCGGCAAGACGACGCTTATGAAGCTGCTGCTGCGGATGTACGATCCGCCGGAGGGGACGATTACGATCGGCGGCGCCGACATCCGGGATTTGACGCTGGAGAGCTTGCGCGGCCAGATCGCTTACGTGCCTCAGGAGGGCTTCCTGTTCAGTACGACGATCCGCGACAACATCGCTTTCTACCGCAGGGACTCGGCGATGAGCCGAATCGAAGAAGCCGCCAGGCAGGCGCAAATCTACGGCAACATCGTCGAGTTTCCCGAGCGGTTCGAGACGAAGCTGGGAGAGCGCGGCGTTACGCTGTCCGGGGGACAGCGCCAGCGCACGAGCCTTGCGCGCGGTTTGATCAAGAACGCGCCGATCATGATTCTGGATGACAGCGTAAGCGCGGTCGACGCGGTGACGGAGCAGAAAATCATCGATACGATCTCGGCCGAGCGCCAGGGGCTGACGACGATCGTGATCGCGCACCGGATCAGCGCGCTGAAGCACGCCGACGAGATCTTCGTGCTGGACGAAGGACGGATCGTGCAGCGGGGCACCCACGACCGGCTCGTAAGCGAGCCGGGGCTGTACGCTTCGCTGCACGCCATTCAGGAGGAGGGAAGCCGGGATGCGGAATAAAGCTCAAGCCGCGGGGAAGAAGACGGCTTTTCGCTCGCTGCTCGCCTACGGCAAACCTCACCGCCGGCAATTCGCGCTCGTCTTCTTCCTGTCGCTGCTCGCGGTCGTGGCCGAATTGCTCCAGCCGTATTTGGTGAAGATCGCCATCGACGACAACATTATGGCCGGGAAGAACGATTTCCGGATGCTGATGATCATCTGCGGAGTGTATTTGCTGCTGTCCGTGCTCGGGTTCGTGTTCAGCTATTTGATGAACAACGTGCTCCAGTTCGCCTCCCAGAGCATTATCGCCCGCATTCGCCAAGACCTGTTCCGGCACATCTCCCGGCTGTCGATGTCGTATTTCGACCGGACGCCGAGCGGGAGCCTGATTACCCACGTCTCCAGCGATACCGAATCGCTTAACCAATTTTTCTCGCAGGTGCTGCTGAGCCTGATGCGCGACGGCATGACGCTGATCTTTATCGTCGCCGTCATGTTCCATCTCGACGTGGAGCTGACGCTGTACTGCCTGATCCTGGTTCCGATCCTGTTCCTGATCGCGATCGGCTTCCGGCGGTACATGAGGAAGACGTACCAGAACGCCCGCACGGCGTTGTCCCGGTTGATTTCCTTCGCGGCCGAAAACTTGGCGGGGATGAGCCTGATCCAGGCGTTCCATCAGGAGAAGGAGCAGAAGAACCGGTTCGCGGACCGCAACCGCGCGTATTTCGGCGCTAACCTCAAGGAAGTGAGCACCAACGTCCTGTTTAACCGCTCCTTCGACATCCTTGGCGGCCTGGCCGTCGCCTTCGTCGCTTGGCTGGGCGGCAACGCGGTGTTTCACGGGAATATCGAGTTCGGCGTCATGTATGCGTTCATTACGTACATCCGCCTGTTTTTTCAGCCGATCAGCGCGATTACCCAGCAGTGGAATACTCTTCAGTCGGCGACCGTATCCGCGCAGCGCATCTGGACCATCTTTTCCGCGAAGCCGGAAGTGAAGGACGCCGACGATCCGGTGAATGTGGATCCCCGATCGGTGCTCGGCCGGATCGAATTCAACCGCGTGCGTTTTTACTATGAGGAAGGGCAGCCGGTCATTCACGATCTCACCGTGCGAATCTCGCCGGGAGAGATGATCGGAGTCGTCGGCGCGACGGGGGCCGGGAAGAGCACGCTGATCGGCTTGCTGTGCCGGTTCTACGACGTCCGCCAAGGGAGCGTGACGATCGACGGGACGGACGTACGCGATATCCCCCAGGAGCAGCTGCACAGGCTGATCGGACTCGTTCAGCAAGAGCCGTACTTGTACTCGGGAAGCATCGTCGACAACGTGCGGATGTTCGACGAATCGATCTCCCGGGAAGAGGTCGTGCGCGCCTGCCGGTTCGTCGGAGCGGACGAACTGATCGGCAGAATGAAGGACGGCTACGATACCCGGCTGTCGGAGCGGGGGAGCGGATTGTCCGCCGGGGAGCGGCAGCTCATCTCGTTCGCGAGAATTATCGTGTTCCAGCCGAAAATCCTCATTCTGGACGAAGCGACCGCCAACCTCGACTCCTATACCGAGCAGCTTGTCCAGAACGCGCTGCGCGTCGTCTCGGAGCATCGCACGACGATCGTCATCGCGCACCGGCTGTCGACGATTGTGCACGCCGACCGGATCATCGTCATGCGCGGCGGGCGCATCGTCGAGGAAGGCACGCATGCTCGGCTGCTGGAGCTGCACGGATATTACGCGGAACTGGTCCGCCACTCCCGCGGCAAGGCGGAGAGCGGGCGGAGGGGGAGAGAGCTCGGGTAGGGCGGAAGATTACAAGGACCGCCGTTCCTCCGAAGATTGCGACGAGAAGCTTGTTCCGAAGAAGCGAAGATAAATGAAGAGCAGCACGCATATAAAGATGAACATGAACACGTAAAATTCCGCCTTATATCCGAATCTGTAAAAGACGGTGCCAGCCACGGGTCCAATCGTCATCCAAATATAGCGGAAGAAGTTATAGACTCCCGTCGAGCTGGCCCGATGATTGGGAAGTTCATTGGCTAGCAGGGTGAGCTGCACCGGCAGCGATAACCCGAGGCTCAGGCCGAACATGGACAGACTGACGTTTAACAGAGGCACGGATATCGATGCGGTCAGCGCAAACAGCAGCACGGACATCATGTTTAACGTGGCTAGCAGCAGCAACAGCTTTTTGGCTTCAAGATGTTCCTGCAACCGTCCGCCAATGATGCTGCCGATAACGATGCAGGCTGATATGGGAAGAAACATCCACCCGATGCGGCTTGGCGTCAGTGCGTATACATCGACAACGATGCTCGGAAGCAGAACAAGCAAAGTATAGAACACGGCATATTGAATGGAGCCCAGTGCGACAATGGCTAGTCCGACTCGATGAGTCAGAACCGCGGTCATCTGCCGAAGTCGGAATTGACCGCTTCGGACATGTGCAGATTTGGTCTCCGGCAGACAGAGGAACAACACCAGCCAGAACGCCAAACTGAATGCAAACAGCAGCCAAAACAAGCGATCGACGCCGTAATGCTGCCCTATGATGCCTCCTGCGACAGGTCCCAGCCCAGGACCCAACGCAACCAGCATCTGATAGATCCCCATCGAGCGTCCGCGTCCGTCCCCTTCAAACAAATCCCCGATAATGGTAATGGCGGCTACCGACCCGACGGCAACTCCCATCGCCTGCAGCGCCCGGAACAAAATCAACTGCTCTACCGTTTCGGACATGGCTGCGCCAATCGTTGCGCATACATAGAACATGAACCCGATTAACAAGATTTTTCTCCTGCCGTACCTATCGATTAACGGACCGTATACGAGCTGCATACAGGCGAAAAAAATCGGATAAATGGAAATCGTTAAATTCACGGCATCTTGAGAGGCTTGAAGCTGTTTGGCTAACTCCGGCAGCAACGGCGAATAGAGGGTTTGCGTGAAGGGGCCAAAAAACGCCGCCATTGAAACTAGGTAAACCAAAAACGTTTTGCGCATTTCTTTCACCTCGGCACATCTGTTTTATTTACAGCGCTAATCATACAAAATATACTTACAAAAGATAAGTTCGCACTTTTTTGTTTAATACTTACCGGAAGGGAAGTATCATTATGGAACCCCGAGTCATTCGATATGAATTTAATGGGAAGCAGTACCAGTGTCCGATCGAGCTGGCAGTCTCTCTCTTCTCCGGCAAATGGAAAACGACGATTATTTGCAAATTGATGGAGGGAAAGAAACGGTACGGAGAGTTGAAGAAGCTAATCGTCGGCATTAATCATAAAATGCTTGCCGAGCAGCTGCGCGAGCTCGAAGATGCGGGTATTATTAGCAGAGAGGTCTATCCCGTCGTCCCTCCCAAGGTTGAATATGCATTAACCGAGCTGGGAGAACAATTAAAGCCGGCTATTCAACTATTGCAGCAATGGGGGAGGCAATTTCAAATCCCTGTTTCCGTCGACAGCGAGTCTCCCGTCTCCGCCCAGTCTTCGGCGGATCGCTAGACCCTCTTCGCTTCAACGGTGGATGATAGCCAAACGGCAGCCTTGCGCATGAACAACATGCGGAGCTGCCGTTTTCTTGTAGATGGATATAGTCAGGTCGTTGCTCGCTCTCCATTTCGTTAGTATTCGCCTAAAAAGTGCGTACTTACTTTTCTAAAGTTAACTGGCTATGATGTGAGTTGTAAACCAACTACCTGCAGATTGGAGAGATTCAAATGAAAATATTGGTTATCGTAGCGCACCCTGATCTGGCCTCGTCACGGATTAACAAGGCTTGGATGCGAGAATTGCAGAGGCACGGTCGTGTAACCGTACACGACTTATATCAAGCGTATCCGTCCGGAAACATCGATGCCGCTCATGAACAATCGCTGCTGGAGCAGCATGATCGCATCGTTTTCCAATTTCCCTTGTACTGGTACAGTACTCCGCCTCTGCTGAAAGAATGGTTTGACACCGTGCTTCAAGCAGGCTTTGCATACGGACCCGGCGGCGATAAGCTGCAAGGGAAAGAGATTGGCGCTGCCGTATCGACCTACGGTACGGCGGCGTCCTATAGTCCGGCTGGAGCCAACCGCTTCACGATTGACGAGCTTCTAAGGCCGTTAGAGGCGCTTGCCCGTTATATTAACGCAGACTATTTGCCTCCTTTTTCGCTTCACGACGTGTCCAATGTAACCGAGAGTCAATTGGAACAGAGCCAAACAAACTATCTCCGGTATGTGGACGCTCCGCATATTTACGCGAACTAATCGCAATAGACGAGGCGGCGGCGTGCGCGAAGCGCACGACCGTCGCCTTCGCGCGCCGCCGGGAAAAGAGGGAAATGGCCGGAGGTTGTCGAAAACAGAATACCTTATCCGGCATTTCATGAAGAAACGGAGCGGTCCACTTGCGCAAAACAGTGATCCTCGTGCTCGGACTCGCAGGAGTCGCCCTCTTCTATTTTACGTTCGTATCGGCGGGCAAAGTGTTCCGTTCGGATTGGCAGCTGCCGCAATCCCCGGGGGAGAAGCAGGCCCGGTACCGTCTTGTCCTGATTACGCAGGAGCTGGAGACGCCGTTCTGGGGCAAGGTCGGAGCTGGGGCGCTGGAGGAGGCCGAACGGGTCGGGGCCAGCATCGAGGTGTGGGGCAGCTACGGCAAAAACCGGGAGGATTTCCTGAAGAAAATCGAGATCGCCATCGACTCCAAGGTGGACGGCATCATCGTGCAGGGGCTGGATACGGAGGAGTTCAAGCAGCTGACGAAGGTCAAGGCCGCGTTCTACGGCATTCCGATCGTCACCGTGGCCAACGACGTGCCGATGGCGGACAGTCTTAGGCGGACTTATGTCGGCTCCAATCAATATTTGGCCGGACAGCTGATCGCCAGGCAATTGCTGAGCGACATGGGATCGACGGGCAAAGTCGTCCTGCTCGGAGACAGTCGCGGGGAATATTACCAGCAGCAGCGGATTAACGGCATATACGACGTGCTGAAGGAGTATCCGAACGTTCGGACGGAATACGCGGAGACGACGGATGCAAGGGAGCAGGTCATCTCGGCGACGCAGGATTTGATGAACCGGCTGCCGGACGTGCAGGCGTTCGTCGCCGTCAACGCCAATACGGCGGAGGCGATGATCCAGGAGATCGGCAGGCGTACCCGGGTCGAGCCGTACCATATCTACTCGTTCGACGACAGTCACGATTCGATGTCGCTGCTTAAGCAAGGCAAGCTCGACGGCGTGATCGAGCAATCTCCCGAGACGATGGGAAGGATCAGCGTGAACTTGATGACCGAATGGCTGAGCGGAGAGACGGTTCCCCTCGACTCCAACGGATACTTCACCGAAATTCGCATGCTGAAAGCGGCCGACGCGCGATGAACGGCATCCAGAAGAAAATATGGACGCTGGCTGCGGTCGTTCTTTTCATCATGGCGGCAATCTGGATTGCCCTCACCTACTACAATCAGAAAACCCAAGACCAGTACAACGATATTTTGCAGCGCTATTTGCGCATGAACGAAGTGACGACCGCGAGTCAGCAGACGGTCACTTCCCTGAACAACTATTTGCTCTTGCCGTCCCGGGACAATCTGTCGCAGCTGGAGCAGAGCAAGGAGAAGCTTCGCAAGGCAAGAATCGACGTCATCGAACTGCGCAACCCGGGCAACGAGTTCGCGCTGACCAACTATATGAACCTGATCGACAGCCTCGTCGAGACGACGGAACGCTCGCTGACCTTCCAGTCCGAGAAGGAGACCGAGGCTTCCGGCAATGCTTTCTCCGAAGCGGACCGCATCTCCAAATACATCTCCGAGATGTCGCTTACGCTGCTCGACGCGGAGCTGAAGACGTACGACCGGTTTTACCGCGGCATCATCGAACAGTCGGCGGAGCTGAAGAAGCTCGGGATCTGGCTGCTGCTGCTGATCACGTTCCTGCTCCTGCTGTTTACTTACGCCTTCTCGCTCAGCATTACGAGACCGGTGCTGAAGCTGACGCAGGCGGCCAAGGAGCTGTCCAGAGGCCGGTTCGACCTGCGGATCGAAGTGGAGTCCAACGACGAGATTTCGTTCCTCGCCAAGATGTTCGACCGGATGCGCATCAACATCAACAACCTGATTTCGGAAATCCAGCAGAAAGCCCAGCTCGAGCACGAGCTGCAGCAGAGCAAGCTGCTGCTCCAGGAGAGCCAGCTGCGCAGCCTGCAGAGCCAGATCAATCCGCATTTTCTGTTCAACACGTTGAATACGCTTTCCAAGAAGGCTTATCTGGAAGGCTCGGAGGAGACAAGCGATCTGCTGGCGAGCGTCGCGGCGCTGCTGCGCTACAATCTGAAACGGCTCGACCGCTCCGTCACGCTCTACGACGAAGTTCGGGTGCTGCGCCAGTATATCGAAATTCAGAAAGCCCGGTTTACGGAGCGCTTACGGTTCCACACGGACATCGACGAAAGCTGCCTGTACGTGCAGCTTCCCGGCCTTACGCTTCAGCCGATCGTCGAGAACGCCGTCATCTACGCGATCGAACCGGAGGAGGACGGCGGCGAGATCTGGTTTCGCATCGTCGACGGCGCGGATCGGGTGACGGTGGAGATCGAAGACGACGGTCCCGGCATGGCGGAGGAAAGAATCCGGCAAATTCTCGAGGAGCGCCCCGTCGAATCGGAAGGCGGTCATACGACCGGAATCGGCTTGGGCAACGTCGTCAGGAGGCTGAGTTTGTTTTACGGATGCGATGACGTCATCGCCATCGAGAGCGGCCGGGAGCGCGGGACGAAAGTGAGATTAAGCATACCGAAAGCAAGGGAGAGCGGAAAGCAAGATCAAGCTTCTGATCGTGGATGACGAACAGATCGAACGGGACGGCCTGCGGGCCATATTGGGAAGAAGCTTTCCCGATCTGGACATCGCCGAGGCGAAGAACGGGAAGACGGCCGTCAGAATGGCCGAGGAGCTGCAGCCGGACGCGATCCTGATGGACATCAAAATGCCGGGGATGAGCGGACTGGAAGCGGTCGAACGAATTCGCGCGGACTATCCGGACATCAAGTTCGTGATGGTGACGGCTTACGATACGTTCGAATACGCCCGGTCGGCGATCAAGCTGGGCGTCAAAGACTATTTGCTCAAGCCGAGCAAAGCCGCGGAGATCGTAACGACGGTCGGCAAGGTACTGAAGGAGATCGAGGACGAGCGGGCCGCGCGGGAAACGGGCCGGCTGCAACGGGACGCGCTGCGCAAGACGCTGCCGCTCGTCGAGACCGACGTCGTCACGCAGCTGCTGTTCGATCACGTGCACGAAGTTCATCTGGACGAATTGGTCGGGCTGCTCGGTGCGAGGACGACGAACGAGACGTTCTCGATGATCGTCCTGCTGCCGTCCGGTTCGGAAAGCCTGTATCCCGCGGTCAAGGAGAAGCTCAGACAGGTGGGCAGCGGCTGGATGGGAGCGATGTACGGCCGGCAAATTCCGATCGTCGCGTTCCGCGAACCGGGCCGTTCGTTCCGTTCCCAGGCGATCGGTCTCGCCCGCGACCTGCTGTCCGTCGCCAAGCCGGGCGCGGAGGAGGGCTGGTTCGTCGGCATCGGCGGCGTCTGCGAGTCGCTGGACCACATTCGCCAATCGTATCAGGAGGCGCTGATCGCCTCCATGGACCCGAGCCTTCCGGTCAAATACCGTTTCTACGAAGATGTGCCCATGCTCGGAACCTCGCGCGACACGTCTCTCGCGAAGCAGCGCGAGAGACTGTTTTTCGACCGGATCCGTCTCGGCCAATGGGATCAGATCGAAGCGGACGTCGCGGATTTCATTCGCGGCTGCGAGAACGAGGGCGTCGATCTGCTGCAGGCGCAGCAGCGCGTGCTGGAGCTGCTCTGGATCGCCGCGCGGGTCATGCTGGAAATGGGCGTCGAGACGGACACGCCGATCTATTCGTTCCAGGCCCACGATTATCGGCAGCTGCGCGGCGAATCGGGAATGCTGCTGGAGCGGATGAGGCAGGCCCACGCGGAGCACCAGGAACGGGTGGAGCCGGACGCGATACAGCGGATCAAGATGTACATCGCCGAGCATTCGCACGAAGACATTACGCTGGACGCCATCGGGAAGCGGGTCGGTCTGAGCCCGTTCTACATCAGCAAAATGTTCAAGGAGCAGCTCGGCGTCAACTATATCGATTTCCTGACCGAGTGCCGCATCGACAAGGCGAAGAAGCTGATGGCCGATCCGGACAAGAGCCTGAAGGAAATCACTTACGAGGTCGGGTATCACGATCCGAACTACTTCAGCAAGGTGTTCAAAAAAATGTGCGACGTATCGCCGACGGAATACCGCAGGACGCTTCCGGCGCGAAGAGGATAAGGAGATGATGTCGGTGAGGCGGGCATACGGAGCGCTATTGGCGCTGATGCTGGCGTTGGCTTGCATCGTTGCGGCTTGCGAAGGAACGGGGAACGGAGGAGCGGGAGATGCCGCGCAGCCGTCGTCTTCGTCCTCGGCCGTCGCGGATTCGGGAGGCGGTCTTGCCCCCGAACAATCGGGAGACGGCCGCAAAATCCAAATCGGTTTTTCCATGGACTCGCTGAACGAGGAGCGCTGGCAGAAGGACCGGGATCTATTCAAGCAGGCGGCGGAGGCGCTCGGCGCGGAGGTAAGCGTGATGTCCGCCAACGGCGACGACGCGAAGCAGATCGAACAGGCCGAGACGCTGATCGGACAAGGTGTCGACATTCTCGTCGTGATCCCCCACGACGCGGAAGCGATGGCGGCCATCGTCAAGAAGGCCCATTCGTCAGGCATCAAGGTCATGTCCTACGACCGCTTGATCAAGAACGCCGACATCGACCTGTACGTCTCCTTCGACAACGAGAAGGTCGGCGAGCTTCAGGCGCAAGCGATCACGAAGCTTGTCCCGAAGGGCAAGTACGTGTACATTGGGGGAGCGGATACCGACAACAACGCCCATCTGGTCAAGAAAGGCGTGTTCAATGTGCTGCAGCCGCTCATCGATAAGGGCGACATCACCGTCGTCTACGACCAATGGACGAAGGATTGGACACCGGCGAACGCGCTGGCTAATGTGAAGGCGGCGCTGGAAGCCAACGGCAACCGGATCGACGCGGTGATCGCCGCCAACGACGCCACGGCGGGCAGCGTCATCCAGGCGCTGGCCGAGCAGGGGCTGGCCGGCCGCATTCCGGTCGCCGGACAGGATGCGGAGCTCGCGGGCGTGCAGCGGATCGTCGAAGGCACGCAGACGATGACCGTGTATAAGCCGATCCAGGCGCTGGCGGACAAAGCGGCGGAGCTGGCGGTCGGGCTCGCCAAGGGCGAGCGGGCGGTCGCGGACCGGAAAATCAACAACGGCAAAGTCGAGGTGCCGTCCGTACTGCTTCCGCCGATCGCCGTCGACCGGTCTAATATCGACGAGACGATTATCGCCGACGGCTTTCATACCAGAGAGGACGTCTACCGGGCGGGCGAATAGCCTGCCCGAACCGGTTGATCGCCGGGCAACGATCCCCGAATCGCCGCGCGTTCGGTATCCGCCCACGCGTTATGCCCCTTATGGACCGCCATGTTACTCCTTCACCGAACCGATCAGGAGCCCCTTGATAAAATACTTTTGCAAGAAGGGATAGAAAAACACGATCGGTCCGATCGTCAGAATGGCCGTCGCCATCTTGACCGACTCGGCAGGGAGCGTCGTCGCTACCTCGCTCATCGTCCGCTGCATGGACTGGATCATGCTGATCTCCGAATTTAGCTTGAACAGCAGAAATTGCAGCGGGAACAGATCCTTGTTGTCGACAAGCATGATGGCGTTGAACCAGTTGTTCCAGTAGCCGATGCCGTAGAACAGCGTAACGGTGGCCAGCACGGGCAAGCTGAGCGGGAAAAAAATTCTCAGCGCGATGTAGAAATCGTTGGCCCCGTCGATGCGCGCCGCCTCGGTCAGCGTGTCGGGAATCTGCTTCATATAATTCCGTACGAGAAACAGGTTAAACGGATTGAAGATCATCGACGGAATGATCAGCGCCCAGATCGTGTTTCTCAGTCCGAGTCCCGTACTGATCAAATACCACGGAACGATGCCCGTATTGAACACCATCGTGACGAAGAAAAACATCGCCAGATGGTTGCGGTATTTGACGTGCCGGCTGGACAGGGTGTACCCGGCGGCTGCGGTGATGAAGACGGCGAGCAGCGTGCCGGCGACGGTGATCAGAATGGATATCATATAGCTCTGGTACAGCGGCGTGCTGCCGAGCAGCAGCAGCTTGTACGCTCCGAGCGACAGCTTCTCGGGGAAGAGCTGGTAGCCGTTTAATTGAATGGCTTTTTCGTCCGTGAAGGAGACCATCAGGACAAGCAGCATCGGAATCGTGCAAATCAGGGAAAATAAGGCGATAAACATCGTGTTCAACGTGCCGAACAACGTGACTTTTTTCATGCGGCGAGTCCTCCTTCCGTTAAAATAACGCGTGCTCGGGATTGATTTTGCGAACAACCTTATTGCTCGTGTAGACAAGAATGAAGCCGACCACAGCCTGATACAAACCGATGGCCATCGCTTGCGCGGGATTGCCGATGTTGCGCAGGGAACGGAACACGTACGTATCGATGACCTCCGTCGTCGGGTACAGCAGGCCGTTGTCCTTGACGATGGCGTAGATCATGTCGAAGCCTCCGTACATAATTTTCCCGAGCGCCAGCAGAGACAGAATAATGACGGTCGGCAGCAGCAGCGGCAGCGTAATGTAACGAATAAGCTGCATGCGGGTCGCGCCGTCGATTCGCCCCGCTTCGTAATAGCTTTCGTCTATGCCCGCGATCGCGGCGAGATAGATGACGAGCGAGATGCCGATATCCTTCCAGATATGCGTGCCGACCAGAATCGAAGTCCAATATCCCGGCGACGAATACCAGTTGATCGGCTCCATTCCGATCGCTTCGAGTATCCGGTTGACCATGCCGTATTCCGTGGACAGCAGACTGTACAGCACGTAGCTGACGATGACCCACGACAGAAAGTGCGGAAACAAGATCGTGGATTGCGCGATTCTCGAGAACAGGCGGCTTTTCAGCTCGTTGAACAGAATCGCCAGCAAGAGCGCGGCTATCGTGCCAAAAACGATAAACAGAGTATTCAGCTTCAACGTGTTGAACGTAATTTCCCAAGCTCGGGGCGACGCGAAAAAAAAACGGAAGTTGTCGAAGCCGATCCAGGGGGAATTGAACAATCCGGTCTTGTAATTGAACTTCTGGAAGGCGATCAGTAGATAAGGCATTGTCAAATATCCGAATATGACCGTATAGACGGCAGCGGGAAGAGCAAGCAAATAAGCGGCCTTATTCTGAAGGAGTTCTCCCAGAACCCCCCTGCGCTTGCGAATGTCTGACATGGCTGTGCACGTCCTCTCGATAAATATGTGGGCTTAGTGCAAGTGTAGAGGCTGCTGCATTCGGGGGTAAACTACGAAAATGGGAAATTCGCTGTGAATTATGAACAATCGGCATTTCAAATTTGAGCACTGACTTCAACTTTGAGCATCGGACCGCTGCGCGAATTCAAAATTTCTATATAATTAGGGAACATCCAAACGAGATAAAGACAGGAGGAGCGGGGGTTGAAGGCCAGACAAAGAATTATCCGTTATTCCGTATATCGTCAAATGTTCCTCACGTTCGTGCTGCTGACCGCCGTCGTCATCGCCGTCGCATGCGGCGTTCTCTACGCTTTGTTCTCCGTCAGTACGGCGAAGGAGGTCGGCCGGATCGCCGAATCGACGCTGAGACAGAATAGCTTCGTGTCGGTCGTCATTCGCGATCAAATCCGCAATCTGGGCGACGAGCTGCTGAACGATTCGGATATTATCCGCACGATGTACGGCAAAGATCAGGATCGACTGCAGGAATACCGCGCCTATTCCAGGCTTCGCAGCATCCAGACCACGTTTCCCTACGTTCAATTTATAGGCTTGTACAACGGCTTTACGAAGCAATACACCAATACGCTCGGTTTGACGGCGAAGGATGAAGCTGAACTGATCGGCGCCATAGAGAGCGGGAACAGGCTTTATTTCGATTTTTTCCCGCGCAGGGTGAGCGATCCTCTCCGATCGAAGGCCTCCCGGAACGTATTGACTTTCGTTCTGACGCCGGGCGCGTATCCGAGTCTGCCTTCCAAGAGCATGATCGTCATCAATATCGACGAAGATTACGTGCAGAGACTGATAGGCGGCTACAAGAGCGGCAACGCCGACAACCTGTACGTTATTAACGACAACGGCACCGTCATGACGCACACCGATCCGTCGCAATTTATGGACAACCTGTCCGATTTGCCTTACGTACGAAGCATTTTGAACGCGAATGCGGACAGCGGATATTTCACGACGCCGATCGACGGAAAGAAGCATATCGTCAGCTATGTGAAGTCGGACAGCATGAAATGGGTGTTCATCAGCACAAGCCGCTACGATTCGCTTCTCAGGAACATGTCCCAGCTGAGGCAGTGGACGCTGTTTATCGCTCTGACGATTTTCGCATTGTGTTTCGTCGCGTCGGTATGGCTGACGAACCGCACGTTTAATCCGCTGCGCAATCTGCTCGACAAAATGACCGCGCCGCAGCAGTCCAAGAGAGGTCCCGGCAACCTCAACGAATTCGAGCTGATCGACTCGACCTTCTCCGCGATCACGGAGCGGCTATCCGTCATGGAATCGGCGCTGTCCGTCGCCCGAAGGGCGGATTTGCTGCGCTATATGAAAGGAAGCCAGGTGGATATGCTGCATAAATTTCCGGTTTCCTGGGCGAGCAGCCGCTTTTCCGTCGTCCTTCTCGAAATCGACGGGCTGAAGGAAATGCAGCTGAAGCATTCCGCCAAGACGCAATCCGCCATCCAGTACGCGATTTGCAACGTAGCGCAGGAAGTGCTGGAAAGTCATGCCCAGATCAAGATCGTGATCGTCGAGGAAGGGGAGATCGGCCTGCTGCTGCAGCTGGACGAGCCGAATCTCCCGCTGTCGCTGATCGGCCTGTTGATGGAAATCCAGAGCCATATCCGCAAGTACTTCTGGATCTCGCTTACGGTAGGAATTGGCCGGGTCGTGTCTTCTCCCGAGGAGATTCGGCTTTCGTACCAGAGCGCCAAAGCGTGCACCGCGCTGCGCTTCTTCCGGGGAGGCGGGCAAATCTTCGAATACGGAGACGCCGAGGACAAGCCGGAGGAGGATTCGCAATACCCGCAGGTCGAAGAGAAACGGCTGCTCGAAGCGATTCGCGCGGGCAACAGCCGGAAGGCTGCGGACGAATTGGAGCAATTCGTCGGTCGGCTCGATTCTGGAGGGGATTACCATCAATCGCTGTTCCATCTGCATCAGTTGGTGACGGGACTCTACAGGCAATTCGCAACCGGCTCGCGCAAGGAAGCGGCCCATACGGAAATGCTGCTGGAATTCATGAAGGGCCTGCCCGCGTACGAAACGCTGGAG
This sequence comes from Cohnella sp., assembly GCF_041641335.1. Lineage (NCBI taxonomy): Bacteria > Bacillati > Bacillota > Bacilli > Caryophanales > Paenibacillaceae > Cohnella > Cohnella sp. Next base: position 92,079 of record NZ_JBEPYQ010000010.1, read on the forward strand.
GGGATTGCCGAGGCGCTGCGCGACATCGTAAACCGTCTGTGCGAGCAGCCGGAGGAGGCGACGCAGCTTCAGCATCAGGAGCTGATCGACAGCGTGTGCGACCGCGTCTACCGCAACTATCCGAATCCCGATCTGTCGCTGGAACGGATGGCCGGAGAGGTCAATCTGTCGCGGGGCTACCTGGGCAAGCTTTTCAAATCCTATAAAGGCGTCTCGTTCAACGACTTTCTGAACGGCGTGCGCATCGAGGAGGCCGCCAAGCTTTTGCAGGAAACCGAGCTTCCCATACAGACGATCAGCGAGAAGGTGGGCATCTTTAATACGACCTATTTTTACACATTATTCAAAAAACGCTACCGCCTGTCGCCTGCCCAATTTCGAAGCCGAACGGACGAGTACCCGAATTTGAAGTCCGAAGATTGAACAATCCGCGCGATTTCAAATCCGAGCTATTGCCATTATTGAAGTTTACGGGGCCGAATCTCCCCCGTTACGCTGGGGTGGACCGATGACGAATCGGCCATTGGGTCAAATCCGAAGAGGGAGATGGTCAACAGATGAAAGCAATTCGCAAGTACGCCATGCTGGCGGTATCGTTCGCGTTAGTGATCTCGTTGCTGGCGGCGTGTTCGTCCGGCGGCGGCAATTCCGCGCCAAGCGCAACGGGAGGGGCGGCGGAAGAGAGCAAGTCTTCCGGAGAGAAGCTTCCCGTACGCTTCCTGCTTCCCGGCAACGAGCCGGAGGATCTCGCAGTGGTCGTCGAAGCCATTAATAAGAAGCTGGCTGAAGACGGCCTAAACCTGGTCTATCAGCCGATTTATTTGGCCTGGGACGTCTGGGATCAGCGTTCCAACCTGATGCTGACGACCGGCGAGGAATTCGAATTGATCGCCATTATGCATGATTCGAAAGGCCCACAGCTGTTGGCGGGGAACGGCGGCATTATCCCGATCGACGATTTGCTGGATAAATACGGCCCCGATCTGAAAAAGTCGATGCCCGACTGGATTTGGGATTCGGTCAAGATCGGAGGCCAGACGATCTCCGTTCCGAACTTCTGGGCGGATACCGCGTTTTCCGACGGCATGGTGACGATGCGTTCCGATTTGCTTGCCGCCACCGGGATGCAGCCGCCGAGATCTCCGGAGGAGCTGCTGGAGGCGGCAGCCAAAATCCAGGAAAATTGGCCGGACGACAATAAGAGCGTCTACGTCAAAATGCTGAGCGAGCCGGCCTACTACTTGCATCCAACCTACGAGACGTATCCGTTCACGGTCGTCGAGAACATGATTTACGTCGATCAGGAAGGCAACGTGAAATCGTGGCTGGAGACCGAGGAGTTCAAGAAGGACGTTACGTTCATGCGACAACTGTATGAGCGCAAGCTCGTTCATCCGGATATTTTGACCGTGCCGGGCGAGGTCATCAACCAGGAAGAGATCGCAGGCCGATATTTGTTCCGTCAAGGCGACGTCGGACTGAGCGAGGACGTCAAGGCGAGGTTTCCGGACGCGGAGAACAAGGTGTACTACTTGACCGACAGTCCGAAGTTCCGTTCTTACGCGATCCGCAATTCCAACGGCGTGTCGTCCACGACTAAGCATCCGGAAGCGGCGATCCAATTTCTGAACTGGGTATACGCCAAACAGGAAAACTTCGATCTCGTCACTTACGGCATCAAAGACGTCCACTGGAAGGAAACCGGGGACAATTTGAAGGACACGCTCAAGAAGAACCAGAACGGCGGAGCCTCCTACGAGCTGGCCAACTGGCTGCTGGGCCATGTCGAGATGAACCGCTATCCGACCAATTACGACAAGGATCGGCTGGAGAGGAGAACGACGATTTCCGAGGATACGTTAAACAGCATCACGATCGGCTTTAATTTCGATCCGACGAACGTGGCCGCGGAATACGCCAACACGGTAGCCGAGATGAAGACCAGCGTGGAGCCTCTCCGCTTCGGCGTCGTCAGCTACGAGCAGGCGTTCGACAAGGTGCTGGCCAACATGAAGGCCGCGGGACTGGACAGAGTTGTCGCCGAGTACGAGAAGCAGTTCAAGGAATGGCTGGCAAGCCGATAAAAAAGATAGCGCCGTCCGCCAGCAAGGCCGGTCTCCCAGAGGGGGGAACGGCCTTGCTTGCTGAGGGAGAGCGAACGAAAGGGGAGAGTAGAGTGGAGCACTTGGATTGCGGGCTGTCTCCGGAGAGCAGGGCCTCGACCTTGCTCAAGCTCATGAACGTCGACGAGAAAATCGGCCAGCTGACTCAGCTGTTCGGCTGGAAAACGTACGATAAAAATCCGGACGGAGGCCCGGTTAAGCTGACGGACGCCTTCAAGGAGGAGGTTCGCAGCCGGGGCGTCGGCTCGCTGTACGGCACGCTGCGTGCGGACCCGTGGACGGGAGTCACGCTGAGCACGGGGCTGTCGCCCCGAGAAGGCGCGGAAGCGGTCAACGTTATTCAAAAATTCGCCATGGAGGCTTCTCGCCTCCGCATTCCGATTCTGTTCGGGGAGGAATGCTCTCACGGACATATGGCGATCGGCGCAACGGTATTCCCCGTTCCTCTGTCGATGGGCAGCATGTGGGACGTCCAGCTGTACAAGCGAATCTGCCGGGCGGTGGCGCTGGAGACGCGCGTTCAGGGAGGAGCGGTCACCTATTCTCCGGTGCTGGACGTCGTTCGGGACCCGAGATGGGGCAGAACGGAGGAATGCTACGGCGAAGATCCTTATCTGGCGGGCGAAATGGCCGCTGCGGCCGTAACTTCCATGCAGGGAGAGCGTCTTGACGATCCCGGCAGCCTTGGCGTCACGCTGAAGCATTTTGCGGCGTACGGCGCTTCCGAAGGCGGCCGCAACGGAGCGCCCGCGCGGATCGGCCCGCGCGAGCTGCACGAGATCGATCTTCCTCCGTTTCGCAAGGGCGTCCAGGCGGGGGCTTTGTCCATCATGCCGGCTTACAATGAAATCGACGGCGTGCCATGCACGTCGAACCGTTATTTGCTGACCGATGTGCTGCGCCGGCAGTGGGGGTTCGACGGCTTTGTCATTACCGATTGCGGGGCCATCGATATGCTGGCGAACGGACACCAATCGGCCGAGGACGGAGCGAAAGCTTCGGCGCTTGCGCTGCGGGCCGGCATCGACATGGAGATGTCGGGGAGCATGTTCGGGCGCCATCTGAAGAGCGCTCTGGACAAAGGGCTCGTGTCGTCCGAGGAACTGGACGAAGCCGTTCTGCGCGTGCTGAAGGCCAAGTTCCGCCTCGGTCTGTTCGAGCGGCCCTACGCCGACCCGGAAGGGAGCGCCGCGATCATCGGCCGGGCGGAGCATCGGGAGCTGGCGCGGCGGGCGGCGACGGAAGGAACGGTGCTGCTCAAGAACGAGCGCGGGACGTTGCCCTTGCGCGCGGATGTCATTCGCAAAATCGCCGTCGTCGGCCCGAACGCCGACCGAATGTACAATCAGTTGGGCGATTATACGTCCCCGCAAGCCAGAGCAAGCGTCGCGACCGTATTGGACGGGATCGTCGGGAAGCTGAAGGGGACGGAGTCGGAGGTGCTGTACGCGCCGGGCTGCAGCGTTCGCGGCCAGTCTCGGGAAGGCTTCGAGCGGGCACGCGCGGCGGCTGAAGAAGCGGATGTGACCGTGCTCGTCCTCGGCGGCTCCAGCGCCAGGGATTTCGGGGAAGGCACCATCGATCTTCGGACCGGCGCTTCCGTGGTCAGCGACTCGGCCGAAAGCGACATGGATTGCGGAGAAGGAATCGACCGGGTAACGCTCCGCTTGTCCGGCGTGCAGCTTGAGCTTGCCCAGCATTTGAAGCAGGCTGGCAAGCCGCTTGTCGTCGTGTATATCAACGGGCGCCCCATAGTCGAGCCGTGGATCGACGGGCACGCCGACGCGATTCTCGAAGCGTGGTATCCCGGACAGGAAGGCGGTAACGCCATCGCCGATCTGCTGTTCGGAGACTCCAATCCGTCCGGTAAGCTGACGATTACGATTCCGCGCCATGAAGGGCAGCTGCCTCTCGTGTACAACAACAAGCGGACGCGGGGCAAGAGGTATCTCGAATACGATCTGACGCCTCAATATCCGTTCGGCCACGGGCTCAGCTACACTTCTTTCGCCTACAGTCCGGTCCGTCTCGGCACTGAAAGCATCGCGGCGGACGAAACGACCCATGCGGCCGTGACCGTGACGAATACCGGCGACAGAGCCGGAGCCGAAGTCGTTCAACTGTACGTAACTGACGTCGTCTCGTCTTATACGCGTCCCGAACGCGAACTGAAGGGCTTCTGCAAAGTGTTCCTGGAGCCGGGCGAAAGCGCCGAAGTGTCCTTCCCGCTAGGGAAGGAGGCACTCCAGATTACCCATCCGGACAAGGAAGGCGAAGTGGAGCCCGGCCTCTTCGTCATTGGCATCGGCGGCAGCTCGGTCAGCCTGAATAAGGTCGAGCTTCGCGCCGTTGCCTCCGCGGAAGCGGCCGGACCGAAAGGAGACAGAGCATGACAACGATTGTATTTTACGACGATTCCTTCCCGTTTGCGGGCGTCAGGCCGAAGGGCGAAGCTTCGGCAGCGCTGGGCGGCATCGGCAAGACGGTGAACGCGGACGCTCTGGCGGAAGCGCTGGAGACGGCCGACACGCTCGTCCACCTGCACGGCTCCTATTTTCCGAAGTCGGCATGGACGGCGCTGCTCGGCTTTCTGGGACGCGGGGGCAACCTGCTGCATATCGGCGGTACGCCCGTGCGGATTCCCGTCTATCGGGACGGAGAGGAGTGGCGGTGCGAGCACGAGCAGACCGCCTATCACCAGAAGCTGAACATTCACGAGGCGCTGCCCGTTGACCCGTCGCCGATCGTCAAGTACGCCGCGTCGGAGCAAATTCCGCTGCTGTCCGGCCGCGAGACGCTGTTCGGCGTGCAGCCGACCGTCGGCTTCGTGCTTCACGCGACGAAAGCGGACGACCATCCCGGCGAAGGCGGTCCGAGCGGGCCGATGGACGCTCATATTCACGCCCTGCTGAAGGGGGTGTCCGCGCAGGGGCGCGAAGTGGCCGCTCCGGCTGTGCTGCTGGAAAATACGAAAGGGGATTTCGCCGGCGGGCGCTGGCTGTTCGTTAACCTTGCTCCGGAAGAGGAACTGTGGTCGTCGGACGGCATCGGAGCGTTGACGGAATGGAGCCGCTTCTGCGCCAAGGGCGTGACGGAGATGTGGCTGAAGCCGCATTTCGCGACGTATTATCCCGGGGAGCAGCCCGCGTTTACGCTGCAGATGCAGTCTCTTGCCCGGCGAGCCGGGTCTGCAGGAGCACCCGCGCCGTCGAGACGCTGGAGCCTGGCGCTATCGGTTAAGCGTCCAGGCGATCCTGACGGGTCTCGGTCGCTATGGGAGACGGAACGGACGGAGGAGGCGGGGCGCGAGCTCGGCTTCGTCCGGTTTAACGTTCCATTGGCGGTTGAGCCGGGCTACTACGAGGCGGAATGCCGTGTCACGGCCCCGGACGGAGAGGTTCGCATTCTTCGTCAAGGCTTCTGGGGCTTCGACGAGCGGCTGCTGTCCTCGGGCGGCTTTCTGGGCGCGGACCGCGATTACTTCCGGCGCGACGGCAAGCCGATGCCGATCGTCGGCATGACTTACATGACCTCGGACGTCGCTCGTAAATTCCTGTTTCTGCCCAACGTCTCCGTCTGGGATCGCGATATGGCGCAGATGGCGCGGGCGGGCATCAACCTGCTGCGCACCGGCATCTGGACGGCGTGGCGGAAGGTGATGTTCGTGGACGGCCACCCCTACGAAGAAGCGATGCGGGCGATCGACGCGTTTTTCCTGACGGCGAAGAAGCACGGGCTGGAAGTGAACTTTACGTTCTTCGCCTTTGCTCCGGAGGCGTGGGAAGGCGTTAATCCGTATTTGGACCCCCGGAGCGTGGAGGCGCAAAAGCGCTTTATCTCGGCCGTCGTTTCGCGTCATCGGAATTCGACGCACGTGCATTGGGATTTGATCAACGAGCCGTCGCTGCTCGATCCAAAGCGCATCTTCGCGGGACCGAAAACGGTGCGGGACCGGTTTGAGCGCCGCTTGTTCTCCGAATGGCTGGAGAAACGGCACGGCGGAGATATCCGCAGGCTCCAGGAGCTGTGGAACATGACGCCGGACGAGCTGCCGGACTTCGCTTCGGCGATTCCGCCGGAGGCGGACGAGGTGGCTTTCCGTCCGACGAGCATTCATCCGAAGAAAAGCGCCAAATGGCTGGACTATACGCTGTTCACGATGGCCATGCACAATCGGTGGGCGGGCGAGCTCGTGGAGACGATCCGTTCCATCCGGCCGGAGCAGCTCGTCACCGTCGGTCAGGACGAAGGCATCTGCAGCCAGCGGCCGTCGCCCTTTTTCTACGCCGAGGCCGTAGACTATACGACGGTTCATACCTGGTGGCAGAACGATCATCTCGTCTGGGACAGCGTGTTCACGAAGACGCCTCGCATGCCCAATCTCATCCAGGAGACGGGGATCATGTACGTGGAAACGCCGGAGGGCAAAGCCAAGCGCAGCGAGACGGAGCTGAAGGCGATTCTGGAGCGCAAATACGCATACGCCTTCGCGACGGGCGGAGCGGGAGCGGTGCAGTGGATCTGGAACACGAATTTCTACATGCACAACGTCAACGAGTCCAACATCGGAGCGCTTCGAGCGGACGGAACGGAGAAGCCGGAGGCCGACGTCTCGTACGATTTCGGAGCTTTCATGGGCCGAATCGGCCATCTGTTCGAGGAGCGCAAGCTAGAGGAGGTCGCGGTCGTCTATCCGTATTCCAACGACTTCTCCAACCGGAAGCTGGCGATGGACGCGACGACGACGGCTTCCCGCATTCTCGGCTACGGCCTGAAACAGCCGTACAGGGCGCTCGGCGAATATCATCTGGACGACCTGGACGAATTCGGGGAGCTGAAGCTGATTATCGTCCCAAGCGCGCACAACTTCGAGGATGCCGCGCTGGAGAAGCTGCTCGACCATGTTTCCAGGAGCGGCTGCGTGCTGCTGTTCACGGGACCGCTCGGGCTCGATGCCTACTGGAGGCGGACGGACCGGCTGAACGGCAGCGGCCGGCTCCGGCCGGCAAACGTGCGCAGAGAGGAGACGCTGGAGCTGGACGGTCGTCGTTACCCGGTCGCATTCGGCAATCTGCGCATCGCGGAGGCGGCCAAGGAAGTCGAAGCCGGCGCCGAGGACGGCGTCAGCAAGGTGACGGTCGCCGAGATCGGACGCGGCAAGTTGATCCACTGTCCGCTGCCGGTCGAGCTGAACGGGCGCTCCGAGCCGGTCGAAGCGCTGTACCGCTTTGCGCTTCAGTTGGCGCAGCCGACGTCCGAGCTGGAATGGCTGAGCGGAGGGGATAAGCCGGGAGTCTTCGGAAGAAAGCTGCGTTTTCGCGAGGGCGCATTGTTCATTTTCGTCTCGGAAAGCTCCGAACTGCTCGATATCACGGTGAAGGACCCCGAGACGGGACGAACCTATCGATTCGGCCTGGAGCCGGAGAGGTCCGCGCTGTTCGCCGCAGACGGGACAGGAGCCCTGATTGCGGTGTATAGGCCGGAGGAGACGACCATCCAGTCGAACTGATGCAGGGTGAAACGATACGGAATTGACCGGCAACCGGCCGGCAGGAGGAATGGGGAAATGACGCAATCGCAGTTTCAGGTGCCCGACCGCTGGAAGTGGTTTACGGAAAGCCGTTACGGCTTGTTCATCCACTGGGGGCCTTACTCCCTGCTAGGGCGGGGAGAACAGGTGCTGTTCCGGGAACACATGAACCATCAAGAATACGAAGCGCTGGCCTGCTCGTGGAATCCCGAGCATTTCGACGCCGAATTGTGGGCGAAGACCGCCCGCAAGGCCGGGTTCAAATACGTCTGCTTTACGACTCGCCATCACGACGGCTTCTGCATGTGGGACAGCGCCTATACCGACTATTCCAGCGCGCGGCAAGCGGCCGGCCGGGATTTCGTTCGCGAGGTCGCGGACGCTTTCCGCAAGGAAGGTCTTCGCGTCGGACTCTATTATTCGTGGATCGATTGGCGGCTTCCCGCCTATTTCGAAGGTCCGCAAATCAACCCCGAAGGCTGGGAGACGGTCAGAACCTATTTGCACAACCAGGTCAAGGAGTTGCTGACCAACTACGGGCGGATCGATCACTTTTTCTTTGACGGCGTATGGCCCCGCAACGCGGACGATTTGCAAAGCGTGGAATTGATGGAGGAGATGCGCAAGCTCCAACCGGACATTCTGATCA